>DATNCF010000122.1:0-2959 GCA_035571675.1 Burkholderiales bacterium
CCAGCACGTGCTGGAGAAGGACGGGCACCAGGTGGTCACCGCCGACAACGGCGAAATGGCCCTGTCCAAACTGGCCTCGACCCGGGTCGACCTCGTGCTCATGGACGTGCAGATGCCAAGGATGGACGGGTTGGAAACCACCATGGCCATCCGCAAGCGCGAGCGCTTCAGCGGCAGCCGCGTGCCCATCATCGCGCTCACGGCGCACGCCATGGCCGGCGACCGTGAGCGCTGCCTGCAGGCGGGCATGGATTCCTACCTGGTGAAGCCGATCCGTCCCGCCACGCTGCTCGAGGCCATCGACAAGCTCAAGCTGGCCCCTGGAACCCGGTCCACCGCCATGCCTGCGGAGAAGCCGGTGCTCGACCGGAGCATGCTGCTGGACCGCGTGGACGGAGACATGCAGTTGCTGGCCGAGATCACCGAGTTGTTCTTCCACAACTGCGACAAGCTCGTGGCCGGCGCCGAAACCGCGCTCGCCGAGCGCAACGCGAAGGAGTTCGCGTACCAGATTCACACGCTGCGCGGCATGTTCTCGAATCTGGCGGCCAGCGCCGCGCAGGAAACCGCCACTCGCCTCGAAGAACTGGATTTGCTGAAGGAGCACGGGCGGGCCGTGGCGCTTTATACCGTCCTGCTGGACGACATCCGCGCGCTCAAGGCCGAACTGGACAAGCTGGGCAGGGCGGCTTCATCGGCCGCGTGACGGGGTCGGGAGACCTCCCCTAATGCGCTTGCGCGGCCCAAAGCGCGGCGGCCGACTCGACTTGCCTCAAAAACCGGGCGCACAAAGAAAAACCCCGGCTGGCGCCGGGGGTGCCAACATGCCTACGCTCAGGGAGGGGGGCGCAAGCAAACAAAGCACACCCCCATCGTAGGGGAAGCCTCACCCCTCCGCAATCGCGCGGCGGCGATTTTGATGTCGAATTTATGCGACAAAGGCTCGCCATTCTTCGACAAGTGTGCCGCGGTCCGCATCATTCTCGAAAAGCGCTAACCAATCGTTCGCAAGTGGCTGAGCAGCTTGCGCGATTTGTTCCTTCCCCAACGCTTACGCCGTTCGGCATGCTGACGGCATGGCGGCATGTCGCAAGCCGCCGGTATAAAAACGGCAATGCAAATCCAGTGTCAACGTCACACGGAGGCGGCCCTGTGCAAGGCCTCTGGGGAAGAACATGGCCACCATTCTGGTCGTTGAGGACAGGGCAATCAACCGAAGGTTTCTCAGCACCCTGCTGAAGGGGTGCGGCCATCGCGT
Source organism: Burkholderiales bacterium (assembly GCA_035571675.1). GTDB lineage: Bacteria > Pseudomonadota > Gammaproteobacteria > Burkholderiales > SG8-39 > CAIYPG01. Next base: position 1,259 of record DATNCF010000122.1, read on the forward strand.
TCTCGAAGCGGGGGATGGCGAGGAGGCGTGGAAAATCGCGCGCAGTGATCCCGTCGAGGTGGTGCTCATCGACGTGCTTGCCCCGGGCATGGACGGTTATCGCTTCCTCGAGCGCGTGCGCGCCCAGCCTGACATGCCGCAGCCGCGGGTCATCTTCCGCGCCCCGAGCTACATCGAGAGCGAGGCGCGCGCCTTCGCCGAGGCCAGCGGCGCGCTGTTCGCCGCCAAGCCCGGGCATCCCGACGGCCTGATCTCGGTCATCGAAGCCGCGCTCGCCGAGCCGGCACCGGCGGCGTCCCGGTCCGGCCCGCAACGCGAGGGCACGCACAACGGCGAGGCCACGGCCGGCGACACGCATGAATTCATGCTGGGCATCGCCCGGGCGCTGCAGGGCTATGCGGGCAGCCTGGAGCGGCTCAATGCGCGGCTCGACCAGGGCATCGCGCAGCGCGACGCCCAGCTCTCGGTGGCACGCTCGGCCGTGGACCAGGAAATCAAGAAGCGCATCTGGGCCGAGCAGGAACTCACGCAGGCCAATTACGGCCTGCGCGACCTGGTGGTGCACGACGAACTGACCGGACTGCACAACCGCCGCTACCTGGACGAGTCGCTGGACCGCGAGGAAAGCCGCGCCCTGCGCAGCCGCAGGCCGCTCGCCTTCATGATGATCGACATCGACAAGTTCAAGCAGATCAACGATACCTACGGCCACGCCGCGGGCGACGCCGCGCTGCGCGCCCTGGGCGGCTACCTCATGTCCGTGGCGCGCGGTGAAGACATCGTGTGCCGCTACGGAGGGGAGGAATTCGTGCTGGTCATGGCGCAGACGCCGCGCGAGATCATCCGCGAGCGCGCCGAAAAAATCCGCCGCGGCGTGGAGGCCATCGAGATCGAGTACGAGGGGCAGCCGCTGGGTCCGCTGACGGTGTCCATCGGCGTGGGCATTTTCCCCGACCACGGCAACAACGCCCGCGACGTGCTGCGCGTGGCCGACCGGGCCATGTACCGCGCCAAGCAGGGCGGCCGCAACCGGGTGGAATTCGGCGGCGCCTCGCGCATGGAGCGCAGCGAGGGCTCCACGCCGCCGCGCAAGGGCGCGTCCTCGGGATAACAGGCCAACGCGGTCTAAAGAATCTTGACCAGCATGCGGATGGCCAGCACGTACAGCAGCACGGCGAAAATCCGCTTCAGCATGGCCGTGGGCAGCCGGTGCGCCGCGGCCGCCCCCAGCGGCGCGAACAGCACGCTGGTGACAGTGATGCCCAGCATGGCCGGCAGGTAGACATAGCCCAGGCTCCAAGCTGGCAGCCCGGTATCCCGCAGCCCGTTGTAGACGAAGCCGATGGTGCCGGCCAAGGCGATGGGAAACCCCAAGGCGGCGGCGGTTCCGATGGCCTGGATCATGGGCACGTTGCACCAGACCATGTAGGGCACCGAGGCGAAGCCTCCGCCCATGGCCGCGATGGAAGAGACTCCGCCGATGGCGGCGCCAACCCCGGCTTGTCCGGCCCATCCCGGCAACTGGCGCGACGCGTGCGGCTGGCGGTTGAGCAGCATGTTGGTCGCCGCCACGAAAATGATGGCGGTGAAGGCCATGGCCAGCGCGGCACTTGGAATGTGCGACGCCAGCGCCGCGCCGATCAAGCCGCCGATGAGAATGCCCGGCGTCATGGCGCGGAACACGTCCCAGCGGATGGCGCC
>DATNCF010000123.1:0-6579 GCA_035571675.1 Burkholderiales bacterium
GCTCCGGGCAGAAGAACATCTCGGAACGCAAGTTCTTCCCCGGCTACGTGCTGGTGGAAATGGACATGACGGATGAGGCCTGGCACCTGGTGAAGAACACCCCCAAGGTGACCGGGTTCGTGGGCGGGGCGCACGGCCGCAAGCCGCCCCCCATCACGGAAAAGGAAGTGCAGGCCATCCTGCAACAGATGCAGGAGGGCGTGGAAAAGCCCAAGCCCAAGGTGCTGTTCGAGATCGGCGAGGCGGTGCGCGTGAAGGAAGGCCCGTTCACCGATTTCCACGGTTCGGTGGAGGACGTGAACTACGACAAGTCCAAGCTGCGCGTGTCGGTGACCATTTTCGGCCGCGCCACGCCGGTGGAACTGGAGTTCGGACAGGTCGAGAAAGCTTAAGCAGTCGGTTGAGTTCAAGCGGCAGCACAGCAGTCTGGTAGTTAAACCGGGGAGGACCTCCGAATGAGGTCCGCTCGTACCCAACAGGAGATGCCACATGGCAAAGAAGATCGTCGGCTACATCAAGCTGCAGGTTCCGGCGGGCAAGGCCAATCCCAGCCCCCCCATCGGACCGGCCCTGGGCCAGCGCGGCCTGAACATCATGGAATTCTGCAAGGCGTTCAACGCCCAGACGCAGAAAATGGAAGCGGGCCTGCCGCTGCCCGTGGTCATCACGGCGTTCGCGGACAAGAGCTTCTCTTTCATCATCAAGACGCCGCCGGCCACGGTGCTGATCAAGAAGGCGGCGGGCATCGACAAGGGCAGCAAGACGCCGCACACCGACAAGGTGGGCAAGATCACCCGCGCCCAGGCCGAGGAAATCGCCAAGACCAAGATGCCCGACCTGACGGCGGCCGATCTTGACGCGGCCGTGCGCACCATCGCGGGCAGCGCGCGGTCCATGGGCATCAACGTGGAGGGCGTGAAATGAGCAAGCCGGCCAAACGTCAACAGTCCTGGGCCAGCCTGGTCGAGGCCAACAAGTCCTACGCCCTGCTGGACGCGCTGGGCATCGTCAAGAACGCGGCCAAGGCCAAGTTCGACGAGTCCATCGACGTGGCGGTGAACCTGGGCATCGACGCCAAGAAATCCGACCAGGCCGTGCGCGGCTCGGTGGTGCTGCCTGCCGGTACCGGCAAGAAAGTGCGCGTTGCGGTGTTCACGCAGGGCGACAAGGCGGCGGCGGCCAAGGCGGCCGGGGCCGACCTGGTGGGCATGGAAGACCTCGCCGAGCAGGTGAAGGCGGGCAAGATCGACTTCGACGTCGCCATTGCCAGCCCGGATGCGATGCGCGTGGTCGGCACTCTGGGCCAGATCCTGGGTCCGCGCGGCTTGATGCCCAACCCCAAGGTGGGGACGGTGACGCCCGACGTCGCGACGGCGGTGAAGAACGCCAAGGCCGGCCAGGTGCAATACCGCGCCGACAAGGCGGGCATCATCCAGTGCTCCATCGGCCGCGCCTCGTTCTCCCAGGAGCAGTTGCGCGAGAACCTGACGGCGTTGATCGAAGCGCTGAACAAGTCCAAGCCGGCGGCCACCAAGGGTGTGTACCTGCGCAAAATCTCGGTGTCCTCGACCATGGGCCCGGGCGTGCGCGTGGACGTCACGTCGCTGGGTGTGCAGTCCGCTGTCGCCGCGTAGCCGCGGCAACTTTTCCGGGGTTTCGCGAGAAGCCCCGACTTTAGACTTTGGGCTGTCGCGGGTTTTTGCTTTTTCGCGGCAGGTTATCAAAGACCGTAGGAACCGAAAGGTTTAATGGGAATGAGTTTTTCGAAGGGTGCAAGCCCGGAGAAAAGCGAACGAATCCTACGCAGATGGCGTGCCCGACATGAAGGATATTTCCTGAATTCAAGGTCGCCGTTAAGTTGTAAAACGGAGCCGCGAGCCCTTCCCTCGGGAGGGGCGGACGGCCATTGGGAAAGAGAGGTAGACCTTGGGTCTTAATCTTGACGATAAGAAGGCGGTCGTCGCCGAAGTCTCCGCGCAGGTTGCGAAGGCTCAGGCGATCGTTCTCGCCGAATACCGTGGCATGGAAGTGGGCAACATGACCGACCTGCGCCGTGAGGCGCGCCGGGCCGGTGTGTACCTGCGGGTTCTGAAGAATACCCTCGCGCGGCGCGCGGTTGACGGCACGCCGTTCGCAGGGTTGTCCGAGCACATGGTGGGACCGCTGGTGTACGGCATTTCGCCGGACCCGGTGGCCACGGCCAAGCTGCTCAACGACTTCTCCAAGTCCAACGACAAGCTCGTCATCAAGGCCGGCGCCATGCCGAATGCCGTGATTTCCGCCAAGGAAGTCAAGGCGCTCGCCACCATGCCGTCGCGCGAGGAGCTGATCGCCAAGCTGATGGGAACCATGCAGGCCCCGGTCGCGAAGTTCGTCCAGACGCTGAACGAAGTGCCTTCGCGCTTCGTGCGCACGCTGGCGGCCGTCCGCGACAAGAAGGAGAGCACGGCGGCATAAGGGTTTTCCCGATAAGGGTTATCCCCGCGCTCCCGCTTCCGGCAACTTATCAATCTATTAGCCGTACCTACGTTTCAGGAGAAATGAAATGGCTGTAGCTACCGCAGAAATCCTCGATGCCGTTGCGAACATGACGGTGCTTGAGCTGTCCCAACTCATCAAGGACATGGAAGAGAAGTTCGGCGTGTCCGCCGCCGCCGCGGTTGCCGTGGCTGCCCCGGCCGCCGGTGGCGCCGCGGCCGGTGCCGCCGCCGCCGAAGAGAAGACCGAGTTCACGGTGATGTTGACCGCGGCCGGCGAATCCAAGGTGAACGTCATCAAGGCCGTGCGCGAAATCACCGGCCTGGGCCTGAAGGAAGCCAAGGACCTGGTGGACGGCGCTCCCAAGCCCGTGAAGGAAGGCGTGAACAAGGCCGACGCCGACGCCATCCTGAAGAAGCTGACCGACGCCGGCGCCAAGGCCGAGGTTAAGTAAAGCAGCAAGCAATACCACCGGCGGGAACGGGGTCTCCCCGCGCCCGCCGGCCGTCGTTTTTCCGCCCCGCAGGGGGTAGAAGCAAGAGGCCCACGCAGCCGGAGTTTGCGGAGTCTTGAGCCGCTTGCTTGTGTTCCCTGGTATCTCTGACCTGGAGCGTCCATGACCGCTGTCGCCACGTATTCCTCCACCGAAAAGAAGCGCATCCGCAAGAGCTTTGCCAAGCGGGCGGGCGTGCTGAACGTGCCCTTCCTGCTCGCCACCCAGCTTGAGTCCTACACGGCCTTCCTGCAGGCGCATATCGCGCCCGAAAGCCGCAAGAACGAGGGCCTGCAGGCGGCGTTTACCTCGATCTTCCCCATCAGCAGCCATTCGGGCAACGCCCGCCTGGATTTCGTGTCCTTCGCGCTGGGCGAGCCGCCCTTTGACGTGAAGGAGTGCCAGCAGCGCGGCCTCACTTACGCCAGCCCGCTTCGGGCCAAGGTGCGCCTGACCATCATGGACCGCGAGGCGGCCAAGCCCACGGTGAAGGAAGTGAAGGAGCAGGAGGTGTACATGGGCGAGATCCCGCTCATGACCGTCACCGGCTCGTTCGTGGTCAACGGCACCGAGCGCGTCATCGTATCGCAGCTGCACCGCTCGCCGGGCGTGTTCTTCGAGCACGACCGCGGCAAGACCCACAGCTCGGGCAAGCTGCTGTTCTCGGCGCGCATCATCCCCTACCGCGGCTCGTGGCTGGACTTCGAGTTCGACCCCAAGGACTTCCTGTATTTCCGCGTCGACCGCCGGCGCAAGATGCCGGTCACCATCCTGCTCAAGGCCATCGGCATGACGCCCGAGCAGATCCTGGACGCGTTCTACGACGCCGATACTTTCCATCTGCCGGGAAACCTGCAGTTCGAGCTGGTGCCAGAGCGCCTGCGCGGCGAGGTGGCGCGCTTCGACTTCGTGGACAAGTCGGGCAAGGTCATCGTGGCCAAGGACAAGCGCATCACGGTGCGCCACATCCGCGACCTGGAGGCCGCGGGCGTGAAGCGCATGAACGTGCCCGACGAGTTCCTGCTCGGCCGCACGCTGGCGCACAACGTGGTGGACAAGGAAACCGGCGAGATCATCGCCAACGCCAACGAGGAAGTGACCGAAACCCTGCTCGGCAAGCTGCGCGAGGCCGGGGTGGAGTCCATCCGCACCATCTACACCAACGACCTCGACCAGGGCGGCTACATCTCGGCCACCCTGCGCATCGACGAGACCGCCGACCAGACCGCCGCGCGCGTGGCCATCTACCGCATGATGCGCCCCGGCGAGCCGCCCACCGAGGACGCGGTGGAGACGCTGTTCAACGGCCTGTTCTACAACGAGGACCGCTACGACCTGTCGTCGGTGGGGCGCATGAAGTTCAACCGCCGCGCCTACCCGGCCAAGCTCGATGACCGCACGCCGTCCTGGCTGCGCCGCTTCTACGAACGGGTCGGGCCGCGCGACATCGAGGAGGGTGGCGTGCTGCGCAACGACGACATCCTCGCCGTGGTGGGCATCCTGGTCGAGCTGCGCAACGGGCGCGGCGAGATCGACGACATCGACCACCTCGGCAACCGCCGCGTGCGCTCGGTGGGTGAGCTGGCCGAGAACCAGTTCCGCGCCGGCCTGGTGCGCGTGGAGCGCGCCGTGAAGGAGCGCCTGTCCCAGGCCGAGAGCGACAACCTCATGCCGCACGACCTGATCAACGCCAAGCCCATCTCGGCCGCGATCAAGGAATTCTTCGGCTCGTCGCAGCTGTCGCAGTTCATGGACCAGACCAACCCGCTGTCCGAGATCACGCACAAGCGCCGCGTCTCGGCCCTCGGGCCGGGCGGCCTGACGCGCGAGCGCGCCGGCTTCGAGGTGCGCGACGTGCACCCCACCCACTACGGCCGGGTGTGCCCGATCGAGACTCCGGAAGGCCCGAACATCGGCCTGATCAACTCGCTGGCGCTGTACGCGCGCACCAACAGCTACGGCTTCCTCGAGACGCCGTACCGCAAGGTGGTGGACAGCAAGGTCACCAACGAGATCGACTTCCTGTCGGCCATCGAGGAAGGCAACTTCGTGATCGCCCAGGCCAACGCGCAACTCGACAAGACGGGCAAGCTGCAGGACTCGCTGGTGTCGTGCCGCTACAAGAACGAGTTCGAGCTGAAGTCGCCCGAGGAAGTGCAGTACATGGACGTGGCGCCGGCGCAGATCGTGTCGGTGGCGGCCTCGCTAATCCCCTTCCTCGAGCATGACGACGCCAACCGCGCGCTGATGGGCTCCAACATGCAGCGCCAGGCCGTGCCCTGCCTGCGCCCGGAGAAGGCGCTGGTGGGCACCGGCATCGAGCGCACCGTGGCGGTGGACTCGGGCACGGCGGTGCAGGCGCTGCGCGGCGGCGTGGTCGACTACGTCGACGCCAGCCGCGTGGTGGTGCGAGTGAACGACGACGAGACGGTCGCGGGCGAGGCCGGCGTCGACATCTACAACCTCACCAAGTACACGCGCTCCAACCAGAACACCAACATCAACCAGCGGCCGCTGGTGAAGCCCGGCGAGCGCATCGCCAAGGGCGACGTGGTGGCCGACGGCGCCTCCACCGACGCGGGCGAGCTCGCGCTGGGGCAGAACATGCTGGTGGCGTTCATGCCCTGGAACGGCTACAACTTCGAGGACTCCATCCTCATCTCCGAGCGCGTGGTGGCGGACGACCGCTACACCTCCATCCACATCGAGGAGCTTACCGTGGTGGCCCGCGACACCAAGCTCGGGCCCGAGGAAATCACGCGCGACATCTCCAACCTCTCCGAGGGGCAGCTCGCGCGCCTGGACGAGGCCGGCATCGTGTACATCGGCGCCGAGGTCGAGGCGGGCGACGTCCTGGTGGGCAAGGTCACGCCCAAGGGCGAGACCCAGCTCACGCCGGAAGAGAAACTGCTGCGCGCCATCTTCGGCGAGAAGGCCTCGGACGTGAAGGACACCTCGCTGCGCGTGCCCTCGGGCATCTCGGGCACGGTGATCGACGTGCAGGTGTTCACCCGCGAGGGCATCGAGCGCGACAAGCGCGCGCAGAACATCATCGACGACGAGCTGAAGCGCTACAAGAAGGACCTCGCAGACCAGATGCGCATCGTCGAGGGCGACACCTTCGAGCGCATCGAGCGCCTGCTGCTGGGCAAGCTCGCCAACCGCGGCCCCAAGAAGCTCGCCAAGGGCACCAAGATCACCAAGTCCTACCTGGAGGAACAGGAGCGCTACGACTGGTTCGACATCAGCCTGGCGGCCGAGGACTCGCAGCTCCAGCTTGAGCAGCTGAAGGAAGGTCTCACGCGCATGCGCGGCGAGTTCGACCTGGCGTTCGAAGCCAAGAAGAAAAAGCTCACTCAGGGCGACGAGCTGCCGCCGGGCGTGCAGAAGATGGTGAAGGTGTACCTCGCGGTGAAGCGCCGCCTGCAGCCGGGCGACAAGATGGCCGGCCGTCACGGCAACAAGGGCGTGATTTCGAAGATCACGCACGAGTACCTCGAGGGCGTCGCGCGGCACGACTGGTTCGACATCCGCCTCGCCAGCGAGGAGTCGGCGCGCCAGCTCGAGGCGATGCGCGAGTCGCTCGCGCAGCTTCGCGTCACGTTCGA
>DATNCF010000124.1:0-5622 GCA_035571675.1 Burkholderiales bacterium
TGCCGAACTGCGACGTGCCGTTCAACCTCAGCAAGACCCTGTCGCCCAGCGACATCAGCAACGGGCCCTCGGTGCTGCTGCAGGCCAGCGGGACCATCGATCCCTGCATCGACCTGAGCCATCCGCAGCTCCCCATTCCGGATTTCAGCACCATCTCCATGTCGTTCGAGGGGTTCGGCTCCAGCATCATCGACGCGCTCGGCGACTACGTGAAGGACGAGGTGAAGAAGGAGATTAACCACTTCCTCGATCCCTCCGACCTGCTCTCCAGCTTCGGTTTCAGTTTCAGCATCTAGCACCCAGGCGCGCTCAAGCGACCTCTAAAACAAACGGACCCTTCATGGCCCTCAAATTGCCAAAAATATCGATCAACAGGACCTGGCTGATGCTGGTGGTGGCCATCGTGCTGGCCTTGCTGGCGACGCTGCTCACCACGCAATACCTGAAAAGCCGCGAACAGTCGCTGGCGCAGCAGATGGCGGCCAAGGCCAACCAGGGCGGGCCCAAGGTCGGTGTGGTAGTGCCGGTGCGCGACCTGCCCATCGGCACGCCGCTGGATGGAAACCTGGTCGCGGAACGCCCGGTTCAGGCCGACCTGCTCTATCCCGAGGCCATCAAGGTGGAGGACTTCGACAAGTACAAGGGCCAGAGCCTGATCCGCCCGGTGTACCGCGGCCGGCCGCTGCTCACCACCGACCTGCGCCCGTTGTACGTGGACTTCGCCGGCACGCTGACCCCGGGCACGCGCGCCATGACCATCGACATCGACGAGCTGAACTCCATCGCCCACATGGTGCAGCCGGGCAACCTCATCGACCTGATGCTGGTCATGAAGCGCGACGACGGCGGCCAGACGGTGGTGCCCTTCATGGACCAGATGAAGGTGCTGGCCACGGGCCAGAAGCTCATCCAGGACACCGGCGAGGACAAGGCGACGCCGCAATCGCAGGCGCAGCGCGCGCGCAATGCCTCTTACGCCAACGTCACGCTGGAAGTGACGCCGGTGCAGGCGGCGCGGCTGGCCCTGGCCCTGGACATCGGCAAGCTGCGCGCCGTGCTGCGCAACGAAAGCGACAAGAAGAACGCCGATTTCAGCGTCAATGCCCAGAACATTTTCGACGAGGTGGCCGAGCGCCAGCGCGAGGCCCAGGCACGCGCTCCCAAGCGCAGCATGGCCGCCGGCACGGTGGAATACATCGTGGGCGGCAACCGCGCCGGCCCCGCCGCCAGGGCCGTGGACGTGCCAACCACCACCTCCAACCCGGCCGCCAATGCCATCCCGCCGCTCATCCCCAACCCCGCCTACCGCGGCGGCGCGCCCGTCCCGGCCCCCGGACCCGCGCCGTCGGGCTCGGCCTCGCCGCCGCCACCGGCCGCTTCCGGCACGGGCCAGGGCGGCTCGGCTTTCGACTCGGCCGGCCTTACGCCCGACATGCGCAGCGCCCTGAAGAACATGCTGGATAAATCGAACTGACATGGACAAGCACATGCACAGCCGCCTTTTCTCCGTTTTTTTCCTCTGCCTGGCCGCCCTCGCGGGCCTGTCAGCACGCACCTTTGCCGCCGACGCCACCGCTCCAGCGCCCGAGGAGATCGTCATGTTCCAGGGCGAGATCCAGACCGTGCCGGTCAACAAGGTGTATCGCGTGGCCATCGGCAACGGCAACCTCGTCAGCACGCGCTTCATCGACAACACCCAGTTGCTCATCATCGCCGAGGCCGCGGGCGACACGTCCATGGTGCTGTGGTCACCCGAGGGCGAGGTGCGCCGCTACACCGTGCGCATCGGGCCCAAGGACTCGGGCTTCGCCTACCGCGCGGCCAAGTCCATGCTGTCCGACATCACCGGCATTGACATCGTGCCGGTGGGGCCCAACATCGCCATCACCGGCTCGGCCAGCCCATCGCAGGTGGCGCGCATCAACGCCGTGGTGCAGCGCTTCCCGCAGCTCATGTCGCTGGTGCGCGAGCTGGACGTGGAAATGAAGAAAATGGTGTACATGAAGGTGCAGATCATCGAAGCGAAAAAAAGCTTTTCCGAGCAGCTCGGTGTGAGCTGGCCGGCCACCATCGCCGGGCCCATCGTGGGCTTCGCCGGCAACCTCGGTTCCACCAACGCCGCGGCCGCGGCGACGGCCGGCATCAACCTGCCGCTGGCGGCCGGCGGACTGCGCACCTTCCTCGGCATCACCTCGGCCATCCAGAGCACCATCAACCTCGCCAAGTCGCGCGGCGACCTGGAGACCCTGGCCGAACCGGAACTGAGCGCGCGCTCGGGCGGACAGGCCAGCTTCCTCGCCGGCGGCCAGATTCCCATCCAGACCTCGGGCGCCCTGGGGGCCACCAACATCACCTACAAGGACTACGGTATCAAGTTGACCATGAAGCCGGCGGCTGACGAGCGCGGCAACGTCATCACCGGCATCCACGCCGAACTGAGCCAGCTCGACCAGTCCACGGCGGTGGGCGGCACGCCCGGCTTCCTGACCCGCACCGCCGACACCGAGATCAACATCAAGTCCGGCCAGACCATGGTGATCTCGGGCCTGGTGAACAAGGACATGCAGAACGACGTGTCGGCCGTGCCAGGCCTCGGAGACCTGCCCGTGCTCGGGCCGCTGTTCCGCTCCAGGGATTTTCGCAACAACCGCACCGACCTCCTGATCGTGGTCACGCCGCTCATCGTCGACCCGTCATCGACCGTCAACCAGGAACGCATCCAGAAGCAGCTCGACATGCGCGAGAAAATGGACCGCAACATCGGCAAGCAGGAGATCGTGGACTAAGGTCCCGTTCAGCCACTCCGGCTGCGCCACAAAGTAGGAACACATCATGCTACGCATCGCCGTCACCACCCCGAAAGGGCAGACTTCGCAGATCGAGTGCACCATCGACTCGTGCTCCATCGGCAAGGGCTCGGACAATCTCATCGCACTGCAGGGCTGGACCGTGGCCAAGAAGCACGCCGCGGTGACGCGCCGCCCCGAGGGCGTGTTCGTGGAGGACCTGGGCTCGAGTTCGGGCACCGAGGTCAACGGCAAGAAGGTGTCACGCCACGGCCCGCTGTCGAGCAGCGACAAGATCGTGATCGCCGGCTACACCCTGCAGGTGCTGGACCTGGACGTGCCCGCCCCCGCCGTAGCTCCTGCTCAGACTTCCGCACCCGCTCACGCCGCAAACGGAGCGGGCGGCATGGCTGGCAACGGCGCCGCAGTGCCGCCGACCTCGCCGGCCCCCGCGGCGCCGGCTCACGCGCCCGAGCCGGAGCCCGCGCCGAAGAAGAATGCCGCCGAGCACGATGCCATGATCGCGCAACTGAAGCGCATCCACGCCAAGCTCATCAAGCAGATGGACCTGCGCCGCATCGACGTCAGCCGGCAGACCGAGGAGGAACTGCGCGTCAACACCCGCGCCCTGCTGGAGGAAATCGTCGGCGCGGACACGGAAATTCCTCCCGGCATGGACAAGGCCGCCATCGTCAAGCGCGTGCTCGACGAGGTGGTGGGCCTGGGGCCGCTCGAGGACCTGCTCGCCGACGAGGCGGTGACCGAAATCATGGTCAACCGCTTCAACGAGATTTTCATCGAGCGCTCGGGCAAGCTGCAACAGTCGGAAGTCACCTTCACCAGCGACCAGGCCGTGGTGCAGGCCATCGAGCGCATCGTGGCGCCGCTGGGCCGGCGCATCGACGAAAGTTCGCCCTCGGTGGACGCGCGCCTCAAGGACGGATCGCGCGTGAACGCGGTGATCCAGCCGCTGGCGCTGAAGGGCGCCAACATCACCATCCGGAAGTTCTCCAAGAAGAAGCTCAAGGGCGAGGACATGATCCGCTTCGGCTCCATGACCCAGCAGATGCTGGACTTCATGCAGACCGTGGTGCACAACAAGGCCAACATCATCATCTCCGGCGGCACCGGCTCGGGCAAGACCACGCTTTTGAACCTCCTCTCCAGCTTCATCCCGGAAGACGAGCGCATCATCACCGTGGAGGACGCGGCCGAACTGCAGCTCAACCAGCCCAACCTGGTCGGCCTGGAATCGCGCCCTGCCAACGCCGAAGGCAAGGGCCAGGTCACCATCCGCGACCTGGTGCGGAACACCCTGCGCATGCGTCCCGACCGCATCGTGGTGGGCGAGTGCCGCGGCGGCGAGGCGCTGGACATGCTCACCGCCATGAACACAGGCCACGACGGCTCGCTCACCACCGCCCACGCCAACACGCCGCGCGACTGCCTGGCGCGGGTGGAGGTGATGGTCATGATGGCAGGCCTCGACCTGCCGGTGCGCGCCATCCGCGAGCAGATCGCCTCGGCCATCCGCTTCTTTATCCAGCAGAACCGCTTCTCCTGCGGCAGCCGCAAGATCACCCACATCACCGAGGTGACCGGCATGGAAGGCGACATCATCCAGCTCCAGGACATTTTCCTGTTCAAGCAGCAGGGCTTCGGCGCCGACGGCAAGGTGAAGGGCAAGTTCGTGGCCACCGGCGCCATCCCCGACTTCTACCAGGACCTCAAGGACCGCGGCCTGCCCGTGGACCTGTCGGTGTTCCAGGCGGGACGCGAACTTTGAGAAGGGGGAGCGCGCACTTGATGAACGGTTATGACCGGACGGCGCCATGAGTGACCTCTCCATCCTGGTGGTGGTCATCGCGCTCGCCGCCGGCTCCGTCATCTGGCTGGTGCTGAAGGGCGTGGAGCGCATCCTCGACCGCCAAAAGGACACGCTGCAGAAGTCGGCGAGCACGACCCTGGCCGACATGTTCATCTTCCTCGACCCGCAGAAGATGTTCCGCTACAACGTGGCGGCCATGGTGATCCTGCCCATTCTCGTGTGGGTGGTCACGGCCAACCCCATTTTCACCATCACCGCGCTCATCGTCACTTACCTGCTGCCCAAGTACTACGTGCGCTACCTGGCGGCACGGCGGCTGAAGCTGCTGGAGAAGCAGCTCCCCGACGCCCTGCTCATGATCACCGGCGCCATGACCGCGGGAGCGAGCCTGAACGTGGCCATCGAGTCCATGATCAAGGAGCAGCGGCCGCCCATCGCGCAGGAATTCGAGCTCATGGCGCGCGAGCAGCGCATGGGCGTGGACTTCGACACGGCGCTGCGCAACATGGAAAAGCGCAACCCTCTGCCCGACTTCGCCCTGGTGATTTCGGCGCTGCGGATTTCGCGCGAAATCGGCGGCAACCTGGCCGAGATCCTGAACTCGCTGGCCGACACCCTGCGCGAAAAGCAGACCATGGAAGGCAAGATCGACAGCCTCACCGCCCAGGGCAAGATCCAGGGCGTGGTGATGACCTCGCTGCCGCTCCTGGTCATGTTCGGCCTGACGCAGATCGAACCGGTGGCCATGGCGCCCCTGTTCAACAGCTGGATCGGCTGGCTGACGCTGGCGGTCATCATCATCATGGAAACCATGGGCTACCTGTTCATCCGCAAGATCACGAGCATCGACGTCTGACATGGATGCCAATTCGGGAATCGCTCTGGCCATCGGCGCCCTGGTAGGCATCAGCGTGCTGCTCGTCTTCTGGAGTGTCCGCTCCCTGAAGTCCGAGGTGCCGCAGGAGGACCGGGAATACATGGACCCGCTGCCGCCCATGCTGAAAATGG
>DATNCF010000125.1:0-2269 GCA_035571675.1 Burkholderiales bacterium
CCTGCGCTGTTGAGCGCGCTCAGGCAGAGCCAGAAGCTTTCGCTGGCATGATGGATGGGTTTTAGTTCCCGGCCTTCCTGCAACATGACCGACCCCGAAACCAACCCCGCCGCTGCCTCCCAGCCCGCCACGCCACCCGCGCAAGTACGTGCGCAACCCGGCAAGCCCGCCAAGGCGACGCGCGGACGACCGGCCGCAAAGGCGGCGGTACCGCGCCCGCCGCGCATCAACCCGACGCTCGAAAAACTGGCGGAGTTCTATCCGCACCTGTTCGGCGCGGTCTTCCTGCCGCTCAAGCGCGGCATCTTCCAGGACCTGCTGGCGGCGCACCCGGACGTCATCGAACGTGAGGCCTTGAAGGAGGCGCTCGCGCAGCACACGCGTTCGACGCGCTACCTCACCGCCGTCGCCGCCGGCCAGCCGCGCCACGATCTGCAGGGGCAGGTCGTGGAGGCAATGGCGCCCGAGCATGTGTACCTGGCCTTGCTCGAGGTGTTCCGCCGCCGCCATGCGCGAACCGGAGAGGACGTGCGACCGAAGCTGCGCGAACGCATCGTCCAGGCGTTCCAGGCTTCAGGACTGCCGCGCGGCGACTACGACGCACTCGTGCGCGGTCGCGACGAAGAGGCCAATGTCTTGCTGGACGAAGCGCTCGCGGAGGCGCAGGCGCGCGCTGCAAAGGACGAAGCGCTGCTGCGCGCCTTCGAGGCCAGCGGCAAGCCGGTAGAGGTTTTTGCCGAGATGTATGGCATGGATGCGCGCGCAGCGGCGCGGATGCTGGAGCGGGCTCGGCGGATGCGCGGAACGACGCCAGGTTAGTCGTTTTCATCCCGGGCTTGACGGTGGGACTTAATCGCAGACATAGGGCTTGTCATTGCGGGCTTGACCCGCAATCCATCGTGACGCGCCAACATGGATGCCGGATCAAGTCCGGCATGACAATGCAAGAGCCCGGGATGACAGACCCTAACGATCCGGCGATGCTCCGGCCCGATCTCTCCGCATCAAACTGAAAAAACAAACAGCAGTGGGAAGCGCCAGCGCGGCAAAGCCGGCGCGGTAACCGCCGCCGAGCGCCGCCACCGCGCCGAACAACGCGGGCCCGAGCACCACGCCGAAAAACGTGACTGCCAGCGTGCCGCCGGTGGCCGTGCTGGCCATGCCCGCAGGCGCGCGCCGCGCCACCTCCGCGAGATAGACGCCGTTCCATCCGATCGCGGTCGCACCGAACACCACCAGCAAGGCAAAAACCAGCAGCGGCGGCACCTGTGAGCTCAGCACGGCGGTCGCCAGTGTGGACAGCGCCATCAGGGCGGCCACCACCGAGAGCGTCCGGCGGGCGCCCATCCAGCGATCCGAAACATAGCCCCAGCCCACGCGGCCCAGGACGCCGCCGATCTGCGCGACCGACAGTGCGAACCCGGCTTTCACCAGACCATAGTCGAGCGCCTCATGCAGATAGGTCACGAGATAGGTGCCGAGCGACAGCTGGACTGCCGAGAAGACGAATGAGAAGGCCGCCAGCCTGGCCAGCGCCCGCTGAGAAAGGACGAGATGCAGCGGTTGCAGCAAATTGCCGAATGCGAGCGCACGGTCGGGCTGGCGATCGGCGTCCAGGTCGCCGCGCAGCGGTTGCGCCGCCAGCGCGCACAAGAGATTGGCGGCCGCCACGGCCAGCAGCGCGACTTGCCATCCGGTCAGCAGCACCAGCCCCGGCACGATCGCGCCCGCCAGCATGCCCCCCAGCGGCACCCCGGTTTGCTTGATGGAAAACACCAGCGACATGCGATGCACGGGCGTCATCAGCGCCAGCAGGTGCGAGCTGGCCGGCGTGATGGGCCCGTAGCCCAGGCCGATCAACAAGGCTCCGAGGGCCACGGCAGCCACGGACGGCAGCGCGCACAAGGCCAGTCCGGCGCCGCAGAGCACGAGCCCCGCCTGGCTCACACGGATGGCGCCGAACCGCGCCACGGCGGACCCCGACGCGAGACTCGCCACGATCGCACCGACGTAGGCGACGGCCACGAACACGCCGGTGAGCGTGGCCGAGACACCGAGCGCCTGCGCGACGACGGTGGCCATCACCGGCACCGCGAGCAGCCCCATCGACACCATCGCCTGGATTGCGAGGGTGACAAGAAGCGGCAACCAATTGTTGTTGTTCTTCACGTCCGGGTTCTGCCGGGCAGCGGCCCGCTCAGGCTGGGCCAGCGGCACTGGCCCGATGTTCAGCTCTTCCTTGATTTTCACTGCTTCCTTTGCTTGTGGG
>DATNCF010000126.1:0-4442 GCA_035571675.1 Burkholderiales bacterium
CGCATCGACTACGAGGCCAATGACGGCTACCCCCCGCTGGCGCTGCATCCGGCCGACATCCGCGTGGACCAGCCCATCCGCATCCGCGGCGACGTGTCCTCGCAGTTCCTCACCGCCATGCTCATGGCGCTGCCGCTCACCGCATCCGGCGGCCGCATCGAGGTGGAAGGCGAGCTGATTTCCAAGCCGTACATCGAAATCACCCTGGCCATGATGCGGCGCTTCGGGGTGGAAGTGGGGCGGGAAGACTGGCGCGCCTTCGAGGTGGCCGCCGCCACCTACCGCTCGCCGGTAGAGATTTTCGTGGAAGGCGACGCCTCCTCGGCGTCCTACTTCCTGGCCGCGGGCGTGATCAGCAGCCTGCGCCAGGACAGCCTGCAGGGCAGTTCCGTGCGGGTGGAGGGCGTGGGGCGCGACAGTGTGCAGGGCGACACCTGCTTTGCCGAGGTCTTGGAAGCCATGGGCGCCGACGTGGCCATGGGCGAAAACTGGATCGAGGCGCGGGCGTCGGCGGCCAGCCGCGCGCGGGGAAAGCTGCGGGCATTGGACGAAGACCTCAACCATATCCCCGACGCGGCCATGACCGCCGCGGTGCTGGCCCTGTTCGCCGATGGACCCAGCACCCTCAGGAATATTGGAAGCTGGCGCGTCAAGGAAACCGACCGCATCGCCGCCATGGCGACCGAATTGCGCAAACTCGGCGCAAAGGCCGAGGAAGGCACGGATTTCCTCAAAATCACACCGCCGGCAGGCGGGGGCCTCGTGGACGGAGCATCCATAGACACCTACGACGATCACCGCATGGCCATGTGTTTTTCGTTGGCAGCGCTAGCCGGCGTTTCAGTACGGATCAACGATCCCCAATGTGTCAATAAGACTTTTCCAAATTACTTCAAAGAGTTAGAGTCAATTTCTACGAGTTTAACTTAAGTGCAGAATATCCCCGTCATCGCCATCGATGGCCCGTCGGCCTCCGGCAAGGGCACGGTCGCCGAACTGGTCGCCAAAGCCTTGGGATTTCACTACCTCGACAGCGGTGCCCTGTACCGGCTGGTCGCTCTCGCGGCCATGCACGCCCAAGTGCCCTGGAGCGACGAAACCGCTGTGGCCAAACTCGCGGCCAACCTGGATGCCCGGTTCGATCAAGGGGAAGTATTCCTTGAAAATAAAGTCGTTACCCACGATATTAGAAGTGAAACCTGCGGAGTGGGGGCATCCCAGGTAGCCGCGCTGCCTACGGTGCGCGCGGCGCTGTTGGGCCGCCAACGCGCCTACGCCCAGCCGCCCGGTCTGGTCGCCGACGGACGCGACATGGGCAGCGTGGTTTTCCCTCACGCAACCCTCAAAGTTTTCCTCACGGCCGGCCTTGAAACCCGGGCCGACCGTCGCCATAAACAGTTGAAACACAAAGGAATCACTGCTAACATCGACGCCCTTCTGAAGGATTTGCGCGAACGCGATGAACGCGATTCATCGCGCAGCGTGGCACCTCTCAAGCGCAGTCCCGGCGCGCACTGGCTGGATACTTCGGCGATGACCGCCGAGCAGGCCGCCAGCCGGGTGTTGGAATGGTACGGCAAGGCTGGCGGCGGGAGGCCGCAGTCGCAGTAGTCGTACTTGATCGTAACTTCGGTGGCGCAAGCCCGTGTGGAACAACGCTTTTTCGGCGTGAACAACGGGACGCGCTTTTTTGCAATCAACCCTGTCCGGCGGTTTGGGCAGGCCCAAAGGTCAATCATTCATGTCCACTGTAGCTCCCGCAATGTCTCAATCCTCGTCCATGCCCGGTGGCATGGAGAGTTTCGCAGCCCTGTTCGAAGAAAGCCTGACGCGCAAGGAAATGCGCGTGGGCGAAGTGATCACCGCCGAGGTGGTCCGGGTCGACCTGCACCACGTGGTGGTGAACGCCGGCCTGAAGTCGGAATCCTTTGTTCCCATTGAAGAATTCAAGAACGACGCCGGCGAGATCGAAGTCAAGCCCGGCGACTTCGTTTCGGTCGCCATCGAAGCCCTGGAAGACGGCTATGGCGAAACCCGCCTGTCGCGCGACAAGGCCAAGCGCCTCGCCGCCTGGATGGACCTGGAAAAGGCCCTGGCCGACCTCACCCTGGTGAACGGCGTCATCACCGGCAAGGTGAAGGGCGGCCTCACCGTCATGGTCAACGGCATCCGCGCGTTCCTGCCCGGGTCGCTGGTGGACGTGCGCCCGGTGAAGGACACCACGCCCTTCGAGGGCAAGCAGATGGAATTCAAGGTCATCAAGCTCGACCGCAAACGCAACAACGTGGTGGTTTCGCGCCGCGCCGTGCTGGAGGCCAACCAGGGCGAAGAGCGCCAGAAGCTGCTCGAGACCCTGCAGGAAGGCGCGGTGGTGAAGGGCATCGTCAAGAACATCACCGACTACGGCGCGTTCGTGGACCTGGGGGGCATCGACGGCCTGCTGCACATCACCGACCTGGCCTGGCGCCGCGTCAAGCACCCCTCCGAGGTGCTGTCCGTGGGCGACGAGGTCACGGCCAAGGTGCTCAAGTTCGACACCGAGAAGAACCGCGTGTCCCTGGGCATGAAGCAGCTCGGCGAAGACCCCTGGGTGGGCCTGTCGCGCCGCTACCCCACCGGCACCCGCCTGTTCGGCAAGGTCACCAACCTCACCGACTACGGCGCGTTCGTGGAAGTGGAGCAGGGCATCGAGGGCCTGGTGCACGTGTCCGAAATGGACTGGACCAACAAGAACGTGCATCCGTCCAAGGTCGTGGCCCTGGGCGACGAGGTCGAGGTCATGATCCTCGAGATCGACGAGGACCGCCGCCGCATCTCCCTCGGCATGAAGCAGTGCATGCCCAATCCGTGGGAAGAGTTCGCCATGAACTACAAGAAGGGCGACAAGGTGAAGGGCCAGATCAAGTCCATCACCGACTTCGGCATCTTCATCGGCCTGCCCGGCGGCATCGACGGCCTGGTGCACCTCTCCGACCTGTCCTGGACGCTGCCCGGCGAGGAAGCCGTGCGCAACTTCAAGAAGGGCGACGAGCAGGAGGCGGCGGTGCTGTCCATCGACGTGGAGCGCGAGCGCATTTCGCTGGGCATCCGCCAGCTCGAGGGCGATCCGTTCAACAACTTCGTGGCCATGTACGACAAGGGCAAGATCGTGACGGGCAAGGTGAAGTCGGTCGACGCCAAGGGCGCAGTGATCGCGCTGAACGCCGAGGTCGAGGGCTACCTGCGCGCCTCCGAGATTTCCCGCGACCGCGTGGAAGATGCCCGCACCTTCCTCAAGGACGACGACTCGGTGTCGGTGATGATCATCAACGTGGACAGGAAGAACCGCACCATCAACCTGTCCATCAAGGCCAAGGACCTGGCCGACGAGACCGAGGCCATGGCCAAGCTGCAAAGCGAGTCGGCGGCAAGTTCGGGCAGCACCAACCTGGGCGCGCTGCTGAAGGCCAAGCTCGACAACAAGAACGCCCAACAATAAGACCGGGGCCGTGATGACCAAGTCCGAGCTGATCGCGAGGCTGGCTGCGCGTTATCCGCAGCTGGTGGCCAAGGACGCCGAATACGCGGTGAAGATGATTCTCGACGCCATGACCCACAGCTTGGTCAACGGCGAGCGCATCGAGATCCGCGGTTTCGGCAGTTTCGGCCTGAACCACCGGCCCTCGCGCATCGGGCGCAATCCCAAGTCAGGCGAGAAGGTGCACGTGCCCGAGAAATTCGTGCCGCACTTCAAGGCCGGCAAGGAGCTGCGCGAGCGCGTGGATCAGGAAGAGGCGCAGGCCCAGCAGAAGGTCAGCGCCTCGGGCTAGTCCGGCGGAACGCGGCGGTATCGTAAAATGGCGGCTTTCACGGCCGCCATTTTTTTTGGGCGCACACGGGGTTAGATGAAGTTCCTGCGTTTCCTGGCATGGGTTTTCCGGATGGGGCTGTTCCTGCTCCTGCTGGCTTTTGCCCTGAAGAACACCGACGCGGTCACCCTGCGTTTCTTTCTCGACCGCTCGTGGCAGGTGCCGCTCAACCTGCTGCTGCTGGGGTTCCTGGTGCTGGGGGCCGCGCTGGGGCTGCTTGCGGCCATGTCGCGGTTGTTCAGGGAGCGGCGCGAAATCGTGGCCCTGCGCCGCGAACTGCGCGCCCTGTCGGCGGCCGCCGCGCCCGCGGGCGCGGAGCCCGTTCCGCCCGCGCCGGCGGACGCGGCCGGCTGAGGGCCAGGGCCTGTTAACACTCGATATGCGAGGTGCGTTTTGACCCAAAGCGGATGGATGCAAGGCGCGAGGCCGCAGCCGTGGCGGGCCACGGCGAGCGCCGAGCAACGCGGGGGCCGGCGAAGCGTCGTGCCAGGGAAACGGCACAGCGTAGCCGGCCCAAAGCGGCGCGTACGCTGCCCCGTTTCCTTGGGTCTACGCTTCCGCGCCGCACGCCGCTTTGGGTCAAAACCCTCCGGG
>DATNCF010000127.1:0-11522 GCA_035571675.1 Burkholderiales bacterium
CCATCGTCCTCGTCACGCTGCTGGTGACCGCGCTGGTGCTGGCCATCGCGGCCAACCTCGCGACCACCGAGAAGCGCCTGCTCTACCGGCCGCGTCGCCTGTACACCAGCGGTGACGCGGATTTCCGGCGTGCGCTCGGCATCCTGCTGGGCCCGCCGCTGCTCCCCGGCAACCGCATCACCTCGCTGGTCAACGGCGAGCAGATCTACGCCGCGATGCTGAATGCCATCCGCACCGCGCATACCAACATCACCTTCGAAACTTTCGTGTTCCGCGACGGAGTGGGCGCGACCTTAGTCGAGGAACTGGCGGCAGCGGCGCGCCGCGGCGTGCAGGTGCACATGCTGCTCAACTGGCTGGGCTCGCGCACCATGAACCCCGACCTGCTGGCGGCGGCACGGGCCGCGGGCTGCGAGCTGCACCTGTACCACCCGCCGAGCTGGTATCACCTCGGCCGGCTCAACAACCGCACCCACCGCAAGCTGCTGGTCGTCGACGGCCGCATCGGCTTCACCGGCGGAGTGGGCATCGCGGACAAATGGGCGGGCGACGCGCAGGACGCCGACCACTGGCGCGACACCCACTACCGCGTGGAAGGGCCGGCCGTGGCGGAAATGCAGGCCGCCTTCATGGACAACTGGACCAAGACCACGGGCGAAGTGCTGCACAGCGCCGACTATTTCCCGGCCATCGCGCCGGCCGGGGGGCAATATGCGCAGGTGTTCCAGAGTTCGGTGGAGGGCGGCTCGGAAAGCATGCACCTCATGTACCTGCTGTCGGTGGCGGCGGCCAGCCGCAGCATCCAGCTCTCCATGGCCTATTTCGATCCCGACGCCATCTCCATGCGCGCGCTGAAGGCCGCGCTGGCGCGGGGCGTGAAAATCCAGATCCTCCTGCCCGGCCCCATCACCGATGCCGAGCTGGTGCAGTCCGCTTCGCGCGCCACCTGGGGCGAGTTGATCCGCGCCGGCGCCGAGATCTACCAGTACCAGCCCACCATGTTCCATTGCAAGGTGATGGTGGTGGACGGGCTGTGGACCTCGGTGGGCTCCACCAACTTCGACAACCGCTCCTTCCGCCTCAACGACGAGGCCAACCTGAACGTCTACGACGCCGGCGTGGCGGCCGAACAGGCGGCCGTGTTCGCGGCCGACCTCAAACACGCCCGCCGCCTGAGCTATGAAGAATGGCAAGGCAGGCCGTGGCGTGAAAAGCTGGCCGAACGCCTGGCCGGGCTGTTGAACAGCCAGCTCTAAGTCCCTCACGAGCCGGGGAGACGTGGTGAGCTGCTACGCGGCGCTCAACCTCCCGCTGTCAGCCCATGCCATGCCGGTGCTGTCCAAGTAGTCGCCTTTGTGTCTTTGTTGGGGCGCCAGAGCGGGCCGTATAATCCCCGCTTTTTCGTTCCATGCTGCTCAAGAATCTCGTTCTCTACCGCCTCACCAAGAAGCGGATCATCAAAGCCGAAGACCTGGAGCGCAAGCTCGCCGCGCGGGCCCTGCAGCCCCCCAGCGGCCTGGAGATGGAAAGCCGCGGCTGGCTGTCTCCGCGCGAGGATGAACGCTACCTGTACAGCCAGGCCAAGCACTGGCTGCTGACCCTGGGCATCGAACAGAAACTTCTGCCCACTTCCGTGGTGCGCCAGCTCGCCAAGGACAGGGCCGCGCAGATCTCGGCCAAGCAGGGCCGTCCGGTGGGCCGCAAGGAAATGCGCGACCTGCGCGAGCGCATCACCGACGAACTGCTGCCGCGCGCCCTGGTCAAGCGCAGCACCACGCGCGCCTGGATCGACGCCAAGGGCGGCTGGCTGGCGGTGGACGCCGGCGCCGACAAGAAGGCCGACGAATTCCTCGAAGCGCTGCGCCGGGCGGAGGACGATTTTCCCTGCAAGCGCCTGGACACCCAGCGTTCCCCGGGCGGCGCCATGACGAGCTGGCTGGCCACGCAGCAGGCGCCGCACGGCTTCAGCATCGACCAGGACCTGGAGCTTCAATCCCAGGACATGAGCAAGTCCACCATACGCTATGCGCGCCACAGCCTGGAAGGCAAGGAGATACGCGACCACATCAAGGGGGGCAAAAGCGCCATGCGCCTGGGCCTGACCTGGAAAGACAAGATCTCCTTCGTCCTGACCGACCAGTTGCACATCAAACGCATCAATTTCGTGAACGTCCTGTCGGAGGACGCGGGCGGCGATCCCGTCGACGAGGAAGAGCAATTCGACATCGACTTCGCCCTCATGACGGGCGAACTGTCGCAGTTCCTGGAGGATCTGGTCGAGGCTTTGGGCGGGGAGAAAACCGCGTAGGGCCGGTAGTCTTGCCCTTCTTCGCTCACCGCCTCGCGGCCTGGGCTCATGGCGTATCGCCAATCGGCGTCCTTCCAGTCGAGTTTCCAATCACGGTTGTCTGATTTATGCCGCAGCCGGTTTCCACAATCGGCGACGGAAAAACCGGTTCCGCACCGATTCGCCGGAACGGACCCAGGCGCTAAAAACAAACGACATCAACCCGGTGGACCACTCGGAGAACAGGAATGGAAACGGCAGACCAGAATTCTTCATGGCCCCGCGCTTCGGACGCGCAGGCTTCAGCGGAGAAAGCGGCTGACAGGATGGCCGACAAGGCGGACACCGCCATCGACCGGGCGGCCGATACCGCCACGGACGTGGTCGAAAAAGCGCGCGCCATGACCGAACGCATCGCCGCTTCGGCGCACGCCGCCGTGGACAAGGCGGCCTCGGCCGCCGGTCCGGCGGTCGAGTGGAGCGTGAAACAAGGCTCCAATCTCAGGCGCCAGCAGCAGCGCGCCACCGAAACCACCGTCACCTACATTACCGAAAATCCCCTGAAATCCATCGGCATTTGCTTCGGCGTGGGCGTGGTGGTGGGGTTGCTGGTCCGGCGCAACCTGTAAGCCGGCCGCGCGCCAAGTCGGAGGGCCGCTACACGTCATAGGCAGTCAGGCGGCCGACCGACGGGGGCCTTTTTTTACCCGTCGACGCGCCCCCTCGCTGCAAAGAGCCGCTTGACGCCCATCCATACACCCGTGACGGCGGCAAACAACAGGCTGAAGCCTCCCAGAACCAGCAGCAGGTCACGCTGCACGGGGCCGGATGCGCGATAAAGGGCGATGGCCGCGGCGACGCCATAAGCAACCCAGAAGGCGATGACGGCCACTGATAACGGCGACACCCGTCGCATGTTGCCCCCCGGACGTCAGGCCCGCGCGATCGCCGGCGCCCTGCCTTTGGCGGGCGGCTTTGCACCTTTGGCGGCCTGCGCCCTCACCGGAGCCCGAACCAGCACCACCGGCACCGTAGATTTCCTCACCACGCCCTCGGCGTCGCTGCCCATCACCAGCCGCGTAATGCCTCTGCGGCCGTGCGTGCCGAGGACGATGAGGTCGGCCTTGGCCTTGCGCGCCTCGCGCACGATCACGTCGGCCACCGGCTCGGAAATGTCTTCGATCACTTCGCCGCGCGCCTTGACCCCGGCCCGGTGAGCGGCAGAGAGCGCCCGCGCAACAATGACGCGGCCCGAGCGCACCAGGGCCCTAAGCACCTCATCGAGAAAAAAGCCGGCCCCGTCGAGGCCCATGCTGCGGTAGGTCAAACCCTCTTCCACCACGTGCACAAGGGTAAGGGTCGCGCCCTGCTCCCGGGCCAGGCGGATGGCCTCGCGCAGACCCTTGTTGGCGGTGGCGCTTCCATCCACGGGAACGAGAATGTTCTTGAACATGGTATTCCTTTCTTTGCCGGCGGTTTGCCCACGAGGGCTGGCTCCACTGTAAGCGGGCCGCGCAACCTCTTCTTGACCTAAATCAAGAAGCCGGGAAACGCCGGCTTGATCTGGGTCAAGGCCGCCATCCGTCCGGCGGCTAAGGTAGCGGCAGGATCGAAGAAAAGGACCGCCATGCTTGAATCCATGCATCACCACTTCCGTGCGCAGCTCAAGTCCCGGCGCGAGGCGCTGGAAAAGGAAATCCAGGCCAAGCTCGAAGATGTGCGCGGCCTGCATGTCTCGGCGGACGCGGCGAATGCCGTGGACGGCGGAGACTTGGCGACGCTCGCCAATGAGAGGAACATCGACCTCGCGGAAGCGGCCCGAGACAACCGGGAAATGGCGGAACTGGATGCCGCGCTGGCGCGCCTGGACGCCGGCCGCTTCGGCGTATGCTCGGATTGCGGAGCGGAAATCCCGCTGGCGCGGCTGCTGGCGTATCCGCCGGCGGCCCGTTGCGCCGCCTGCCAGCAGGCACACGAATCGAGCACCTCCGGAATTTGAAAGGAATTGCCATGGCGTACAAGCATGCAGCCATCTGGATTGACCACCAGCGCGCCCGCGTCGTGCTTTTCAACCGGGAAGACAGCCACAACGTGAAGCTCGAGTCCCATGCCGAGCAGCACATCCACCACAAGCACGGCTCCGTCGGCTCGGGACACGCGCCGGAGGACCGCCACTTCTTCGAAGCCATCACGCAGGCCACCGCCGGCGTCGATGAAGTCCTGGTATGCGGACCCGCCCAGGCCAAGTTGGCCTACGTCAAACACGTGGAAGCGCACCAGCCCGCGCTGCGCAGCCATATCCTCGGCGTCATCGACAGCGACCACCCTAGCGACGGCCAATTGCTGGCCGAGGCCCGCAAGTGGTTTGCCGCGGCCGACCGCATGCGGCCGGGCGGCGGAATACGGCTGCCCTGACCCGCCGCCTCTTAGTCCGCCATGACAGCCGTCATGCACGCCATGCGGCATCACCTCGCAGGAACGCCGCTCAGCCACGAGGCCATGCCCCTGCCTGTGCCGGGACCGGGACAGTTGCTGCTCAAGGTGGCGGCCTGTGCCGTGTGCCGCACCGATCTGCACATTGTTGACGGAGAACTGGCGGGCGGCCGTTTGCCGGTGGTGCCGGGGCACGAAATCGTCGGGACGGTGGTCGAGCTCGGGCCCGGCACCTCGCGCTACGGTGCCGGGGAGCGCGTGGGCGTGCCCTGGCTGGGCCGCACCTGCGGCCATTGCCGCTATTGCCTGTCGGGTCGTGAAAACCTCTGCGATTCGGCGTGCTTCACCGGATTCGACGTGGACGGCGGCTATGCAACCCATGCCGTCGCCGAAGAAGCCTTTTGCTTTCCCATCCCGTCGCGCTACGATGACTTGCACGCCGCACCCCTGCTGTGCGCGGGGCTGATCGGCTATCGCGCCCTCAAATTGGCCGGTGATGCGCGCCGCGTCGGGTTGTACGGCTTCGGCGCGGCCGCGCACATCATTGCGCAGGTGGCCGTGCAACAGGGCCGCGAAGTGTACGCCTTCACCCGATCCGGCGACTCGGCCGCCCAGGTCCTGGCATTGCGGCTGGGCTGCCGCTGGGCGGGAGGTTCCGAGGCGCCACCGCCCGAGCCGCTCGACGCCGCCTTGATTTTTGCGCCGGTGGGCGCGCTGGTGCCCACCGCGCTCAAGGCCACGGTGAAAGGCGGCTGCGTGGTATGCGCAGGCATCCACATGAGCGACATCCCCGCCTTCCCCTACGGTCTGCTGTGGGGGGAGCGCGAGGTCCGGTCGGTGGCCAACCTCACGCGTCGCGACGGCGAGGAATTCATGGCCCTTGCCGCCGGCATGGACATCCGCACCGAGGTGACGCGCTATGCGCTCGCGGACGCCAACCACGCACTGGCGGACCTGCGATCGGGACGCGTCACCGGCGCCGCCGTGCTGGTGCCTTAACCCGCCCATGCTTACCGAAACCGTGGGAGCGGCGCGGGACTTCAACCGGCTGCATGCCATTGCCGGCGTCCTCATGCGCCACGGGTTCGGCGAGGCGGTACAGCGCTCCGGCATCGCCGCATTGCTGCATTCGGTGGGACACGCGCTGCACGTGAGCGGCGAAGCCCCAAGGACGCCGCACAGCCAGCCGGAACGGGTGCGCATGGCGTTTGAGGAACTGGGCACCACCTTCATCAAGCTGGGGCAGGTCCTCTCCACCCGTGTGGACCTGTTCGGCCCGGAGTGGATCGCCCAGTTCGAAATGCTGCAGGACCAGGCGAAGCCGCTGGAATTCGAAGCCCTGCGCCCGCAGTTGCGCGAAGACCTCGGCGACGAGCCCGAGCGCGTGTTCCGCTTTGTCGATCCCCGGCCGCTCGCCGCCGGGTCGATCGCCCAGGTGCACCGGGCAGTGCTGACCGGCGGCGAGGACGTGGTGCTCAAGATCCGCCGCCCCGGCATTGTCGAGGCGGTTGAAGCCGACCTGCGCCTCCTCGGGCACGTCGCCGGCCTGATCGAGAGCAACTACAAGGAGTGGCAATGGTGCCGCCCGCGCGCCCTGCTGCAGCACTTTGCGCTCTCGCTGCGCCGCGAGCTCGACCTGGAAAGCGAGTGCCATCATGCCGAGCGGATCGCCCTGGCATTCGCGGACAATCCCGACATCGAAGTGCCCAGGGTGTACTGGGAATGGACCGGCCGGCGCATGAATGTGCAGGCCTATGTCGAAGGCATCCACGGCCGCGACATGGCCGGGCTGGAGGCGGCGGGCCTCGACCGCAAGCTGCTCGCGCGGCGCGGCGCCAATGCCGTGTTGAAAATGGCGCTGGAAGACGGCTTCTTTCACGCCGATCCTCACCCCGGCAACGTGTTTTACCTGCGTGACAACCGCATTGCGCTCATCGATTTCGGCATGGTCGGGCGGCTCACGCCCGCCCGGCGCGGTGAAGTGGCCGACCTGCTCTATGCCCTGGCGGGGCGGGAAGCCTCCAAGGCCGCGGACATCCTGCTCGCCTGGTCGGGTGACAACGCGGTGCAACGCGAAGCGCTGGAAGACGACGTGGAAGCCTTCATCGACCGCTTTCACGGCCGGCCGCTGGAGCGCATCGACCTGGGCCGGTTGCTGGGGGATTTGACCGCGCTGCTGCGCGATCACCACCTCGCGCTGGCCGCCGACCTGGCCCTGCTTTTGAAAACCGCCATTTCCCTGGAAGGGCTGGGCCGCATGCTCAATCCCGATTTCGACATGGTCACCGAGGCCGTGCCCTTCCTGCGCCGCACCATCCTGGCGCGCCGCGCTCCCGGTGTGTTGGCCAAACGCGCGGCCACCGCATTGTCCGAGGCAATGGAAGTGGCCGTCACGCTGCCCGGGGAGCTGCGGCGCCTGCTGCAGTCCGCCCGCGGTGCCGCCTTGCCCGTGAAAGTCGAAGTGTCGAGGCTGGAACAGACCGCCGCGCGGCTCGAGCGCTCGGTCAGCCGGCTCACCATCGGCATCATCACGGCCGCCCTCATCATCGGGTCCTCCATCGTCATGACGGTGAGCGGCGGCTCCGGCTGGTTCGGCCCCTCATTCCTCGGCCTTGTCGGGCTGGCAGCAGCCATTGCCGGCGGCCTCGGCCTGCTGATTTCCATCTGGCGCGGGGACAGATCCTGAGAGGCTTCGGAGGCGGCGTGACTCAAGCCGACCGACCCGCAGACAGTCTCGATCCTCGGCACGCCGGGTTGAGCGAGGCCGAGGCGCGCCGCCGCCTCGCCTCCGAGGGGCCCAACAGCCTGCCGGACGCGGCGGGACGCAGCTGGTGGAACGGGATTCTGGACGTGGTGCGCGAGCCCATGTTCGCGCTGCTGTTGGCAGCCTCGACGATCTATCTGGCGATAGGAGAACTGCGCGAGGCCGTGGTGCTCGCGGTGTCCGTGATCGTCATGATCGCGATCACCATGGCCCAGACCCGCCGCTCCGAGCACGCGTTGCGCGCGCTGCGGGACCTGTCCAGCCCGCGCGCACTGGTCATACGCGATGGCGCGGCGCGGCGCATTTCCGGCATCGACGTCGCCCGCGGCGATCTGCTGCTGCTCGCCGAAGGCGACCGCGTGCCGGCCGACGCGCGGTTGCAGGCAACGAACGCATTGTCGGTGGATGAATCGCTTCTGACGGGCGAATCGCTGCCGGTCGCAAAGTCGGCCGGGGACAGCGTCTATTCCGGAACGCTGGTCGTTTCCGGGCAGGCCCGCGCCAGCGTCGAGGCGACCGGCCCGCGCACCGAATTCGGCCGCATCGGCGCCAGCCTCGCCGGGCTGGAGAGCGAACGCACGCCCCTGCAGCAAGAGACCGGCCGGGTGGTGCGCTGGTTTGCCGCGGGCGGGATCGCGCTCTGCATCGCGCTCAGCGCGTACTACGTGGTCGCACGTGGAGAATGGATGAGCGGCGTCCTCGCGGGACTGACGCTGGCCATGGCCATCCTGCCGGAGGAATTCCCGGTCGTGCTCACCGTGTTTCTCGCTCTGGGTGCCTGGCGCATTTCCCGCCATGGCGTTCTGACCCGCCGCATGCCCGCCATCGAGACGCTGGGCGCCGCCAGCGTGCTGTGCGTGGACAAGACCGGCACTCTGACGGAGAACCGCATGAAGCTGGTGGATGTTTACACTGGCGCGGACCCATCCCGGCAGCGCACCCTGGAGGCGGCGGCGCTCGCCTGCGAGCAGGACCCCTTCGATCCCATGGAACGCGCCATCCTGGCCGCCGCCGGCCGCGTGGCCGAGGAGCAGCGCGCGAGCTGGACACTGGAGCGCGACTATCCTTTTGGCGCGGACTTCCTCGCCGTTTGCCACGTCTGGCGCTCGCCTGATGGCACCAGGCGCGCCGCCGTGAAGGGCGCCGCGGAAACCGTGATGGCCTTGTGCCGGCTGGATGACGCCGCCGCGCGAGGCGCACAAGGGCGTCTGGAACAGGCAACACAGCAGGGCCTGCGCCTGCTCGCGGTCGCCGAAGCGCCCCTGGCCGGCGACCCGCCCGCCGATCCACACGCCCTGGAATTCCGCTGGCTTGGGTTTGTCGCCCTCGCCGACCCGCTGCGCGCCGAGGTTCCGGCCGCGGTCGCCCTGTGCCGCGAGGCGGGCATCCGCGTGGTGATGATCACCGGGGACCATCCCGGCACGGCGCTCGCCATTGCGCGCCGGGCGGGGATCGACGAGCGGGCCGGTGCGCTATCAGGGCCCGAGCTGGCGCGCATGAGCGCCGAAGAGTTGGCCGCCGCGGTTCGCCGCGTCAATGTCTTCGCGCGCGTGCGCCCGGAGCAAAAGCTGGCCTTGGTCCGCGCCTACAAGGCGGCCGGAGAAGTCGTGGCCATGACCGGAGATGGCGTGAACGACGCGGCCGCCCTCAAGGCCGCGCACATCGGCATCGCCATGGGCCGCCGCGGCACCGACGTGGCGCGCGAAGCCGCGGCATTGGTGCTGGTGGAAGACGATTTCGGCTCCATAGTGGACACGGTCCGGCTGGGGCGCCGCATCTACGCCAATATCGCCAACGCCATGCGCTACATCGTGGCGGTGCACGTGCCCACCGCCGGCATGTCGTTCCTGCCGCTTGTTTTCGGCTGGCCGCCGTTCCTGTTTCCGGTGCACGTGGTGTTCCTCGAGTTCGTGATCGACCCCGCCTGCTCCATTGTGTTCGAGGCCGAGGATCCGGGCGCTGACGTGATGCGCCGCCCGCCGCGCGACCCGCACGAGCGGCTGTTCGGCCCGCAACGCCTGCTGATCAGCCTGGCGCTGGGCCTGTCGGGGCTGGCCGCGGTGTGCGCCGCCTACGGCGTGGCCGCCAAGAGCGGCTTGGCGGACGGCGAATTGCGGGCCTTCGGCTTCGCCGCGGTGGTGTTCACCAACCTCGCCCTGATCCACGCCACGCGCTCGCGCGACCTCAGCCTGGCGCGATCGCTGCGGCGACCCAATGCGGCGCTGTGGTGGGTGACGGGACTTGCATTGGCGGCGCTGCTGGCGGCGGTGTACTGGCCGCCAATGGCCGCCATATTCCGCTTCGAGGCCCTGCCCGCAGCCGCCCTTGCGTGGTCCGCCGCCGCGGGCGCCGCCGGGGTGCTATGGTACGAAGCATACAAATTGCTCAGGCCGGCCAGACGCACATGAACCGTCAAACCTCCATCGGCATCATCGGCACCGGATGGGTGGGATCGAGCGTGGCCATCTCGGTGCTTCACCAGGGCATCGCCAACCGCCTGATGCTGTGTGACGCCAGGCCCGGCCTGGCGGAGGGCGAGGCCATGGACCTGCGGCACGGCTCGGCTTTTTATCCCGCGGCCGAGATCGCCGGCGTGGAGCCCGAGGACATGCTGCAGGCACAGGCCATCGTCATCGCGGCCGGGCGCAACAGCCGCGCCGACCAATCGCGCCTGGAGCTGCTGCGCGACAACGCCGCGGTGGTGCGCGACCTGGCCGCGCGCTTGCGCTCATACCAGGGGATCGTGGTCATGGTCAGCAACCCGGTGGACGCGCTGACCGCCCTGTTCACCGAGGAGTCAGGGATGCCCCCGCGGCGGGTCATCGGCACCGGCACGCTGCTCGACACCGCGCGCCTGCGCCAGGCGCTGGGCCGCGAGTTGGGCCTGAGCCCCCATTCGATGCACGCCCATGTGGTGGGCGAGCACGGGGATTCCGAACTGGTGCTGTGGTCGAGCGCGAGCGTCGGCGGCATCGCGCTCCGGCAATGGCCGCAATGGGGGCATGAGCGCGAAGCCCGCGTGGCCGAGGCCGTGCGCACCGCCGCCTATGAAATCATCCGCCGCAAGGGCGCCACCAATCACGCCATCGGCCTGGCCACGGCGGCGCTCCTGCGCGCCATGCTGCGCGAAGAGCGCCGGGTGCTGACGGTGTCCACGCTGCAGCAAGGCGCCTGCGGCGTGCGGGACGTCGCCCTCTCCCTTCCCGCCATTGTCGCGGGCGATGGGATCGTCCGAGTGCTCGAACCGTTGCTGGATGAGCGCGAGCGCCTTGCGCTATTGAAATCCGCCGACGTGATACGCAACAGCCTGGCTGCGCTGCGGGTAGGCGCCTAGCCCGTCAGGTCGCCTCTCGTCCGCACGTACTCTTCCCGGCCGATGTCTCCGCGCGCGTAGCGCTTGTTCAAGATCTCCAGGGCGGTCTCCTCCGGGCTCGGCCCGCGGCGAGACCCAAGCAGGACCAATACCAGCAGCACCAGGAACAGCAGCCATATGGTCGCGCCGGGGAAAAGGTGCATCCCGGTCCAGCCCCACCAGCCATCATGAAAGGCCCACATGGCGCTCTCCCCGTGTAGATGATCAAAGAGTAGCCACTCCGCGCGGCGGACGGTTTGATCTGCATCAAGCCCGCCCGCGCCCACCACGCTAAAGTTCATCCAAAGAGCGCCCACCACGGTGCGAGCACTGCCCTAACCAATAATTCAAAAGAGAGGAAATATGAAAAACCTGGCCGGAGCCCTGTTTCTCGCGCTGGGCTTGACAGCCTGCGGACCGGAGCCATCCAAGCCCGTGGACCGCTACGACGTTTCCAAGATGGACCTGAAACCCGCTCCGGCCAAGCTCTCCAATGAGCGCCACACCGGTCCCTTCGCGCAGGGCAACGCGCTCAGCATGACGGCGGAGCTGAAGCCGCTCGATCCGTCGCCGGTCAAGGAGGTGCGCCTGGACACGATGCATAAGGTCATCGAGATCGCGCCGGGCGTCAAGTTCAGCGCCTGGACCTTCGGCGACCAGGTCCCGGGGCCGGCCATCCGCGCGCG
>DATNCF010000128.1:0-2830 GCA_035571675.1 Burkholderiales bacterium
GTCGTTGTGGGACAGTCAGGCGCGCGTGGCCTTCCGCTGGCCGGACCCCAAGCCATGGGCGGGGAAGTCCTTTGCCGGCACGCCGCTCGGCGACGCGGTGCTCTCCAAGACCGACGGCTATGCGAACGTACAAGGCGTCGACGGGGTCGAGCGCCTGCACGGCTTTTTCGCCGTGCCGGAAACCGGGCTGAAAATCGACTTCAGCGAGCCGCGCAGGGTCGTGATGGCGCCCATCCAGGCGGCCCTGGCGCGCAACCTGCTGCTGTTCCTCGTCATTGTCGCCATGGCGGTGGCCATCGCCTGGGTGCTCGGAGAAGTCCTGATCCGCAAGCCCCTCGCCGCCCTGGCCGACACGGCGCGGCGCGTGGGCGAGGGAGACCTCGCCGCGCGCTATGGCGGGCGCTACTCGAACGACGAAATCGGCAGCGTGGCGCGCTCGTTCGACGCCATGGCCGGGGCGCTGGGCGCGCGCGTGGACGAACTGCGCCAGACCGAGGCGCGCGTGCGCCAGCAACTGCAGCACATGAATCTGCTCGACCAGGTCACCCGCTCCATCGGCGAGCGGCTGGATCTCAACAGCATTTTCCAGGTCGTGGTCAGGACCCTGGAGGACAGCCTGCGAGCCGACTTCTGCTGCGTGGCCATGCACGATCCGCGCAGCAACACGCTGCGCCTGCAGCGCGTGGGCGCAAGGCTCGCGGAGCTTTCGGGGCCTGCCTTCGGCGAGGAGGACGTCATCGCCATTGACCAGAACGGCTTGTCGCGCTGCATGGCGGGCGCTCTGGTTTACGAGCCCGACATTCGCGGCGCCCAATTGCCCTTTTCCCAGCGGCTGGCGGGCGCCGGGCTCACCGCGCTGGTGCTGGCGCCGCTGCGCTCGGAAAGCCGGGTGTTCGGCGTACTGGCCGTGGCCCGCGTGGCGGGCGGATTCACCAGCATCGAGTGCGAGTTCCTGCGCCAGTTGAGCGAGCACGTGGCGCTCGCCACCGGCCAGGCCCAGCTCCACGGGGCGCTGCAGCAGGCCTACGACGAACTGCGCCAGACCCAGCAGGCGGCCATGCAGGAGGAGCGCCTTCGCGCCCTGGGGCAGATGGCGAGCGGCATCGCGCACGACATCAACAACGCGCTGTCGCCGGTGGCCCTGTACGCCGAGTCGCTGCTGGAGAACGAACCCAACCTCAGCGACCGTGCGCGCGGCTACCTGGAGACCATGTCCAGGGCGGTGGACGACGTGGCGCAGACCGTGGCGCGCATGCGCGAGTTTTACCGCCAGCGCGAGGAGGAGATCGCGCTGGCGCCGCTGGACATGAACCGCCTGGTGAGCCAGGTCATCGACCTGACGCGGGCGCGCTGGAGCGACATGCCGCTGCGCCGCGGCGTGGTGATCGACACCCGCGCCGAGCTCTCGCCGGGCCTGCCGGCGGTCATGGGCGTGGAGAGCGAAATCCGCGAGGCGCTCACCAACCTGGTGTTCAACGCCGTGGACGCCATGCCCGATGGCGGCGCGCTCATCCTGCGCACGCGCCTGGCCGGCCCCGATCTGGCCCAGGTGGCGGTGGAAGTCATCGACCAGGGCGTGGGCATGGACGAGGACACGCGCCGGCGCTGCCTGGAGCCGTTTTTCACCACCAAGGGCGAGCGCGGCACGGGCCTCGGCCTCGCCATGGTGTTCGGGACGGTGCAGCGCCACAGCGCCGAGCTGGAAATCGACAGCGCGCCCGGCGCCGGCACCACCATGCGGCTGCTGTTCGCGATTCCGCAGGTGGTCCCCGAAAGCGCCGCGCAGGAAAGGATCGAGGTGCCCAAGGGCCTGCGCCTGCTGGTGATCGATGACGACCCGGTGTTGATCAAGTCGCTGGCCGACACGCTGCGCGCCGACGGCCATGTCATCGTGACCGCCAACGGCGGGCGCGAAGGGGTGGAAACGCTGCGCGGCGCGTTCGGCCGCGGCGAGAGCTTCGCGGCCGTGTTCACCGACCTGGGCATGCCCTACATGGACGGCCGCAAAGTCGCCGCCGAAGTGAAGTCCGCATCGCCCTCCATGCCCGTGGTCCTGCTGACCGGCTGGGGCCGGCGGATGGTGGCCGAAGGCGACGTTCCGCCGCACGTGGACCGCGTGCTGGCCAAGCCGCCGCGGCTGCGCGAAATACGCCGCGCGCTGGCCGAACTGTGCGTGAACAGGGGATAGCCCATGCAGGACCAACCCATCGACAAGGACGTGGCGCATTCGGACACCGACCTGAAGGGAAGAATCCTCATCGTCGACGACGAGGTGGCGTCCATGAACGCGCTGTGCGATACCCTGGGTGACCGGGGCTATTTCACCGCGGGCTTCGCCTCGGCCCGCGCGGCGCTGGAGGCCCTGCCGGACAGCGGCGGCTTCGACGTCCTGCTCACCGACCTGATGATGCCGGAAATGAACGGCGTGGAGCTGCTGGCGGCGGCGCTGAAAATCGACCCCGACATCATCGGCGTGGTGATGACCGGGCAGGGCTCCATCGCCACCGCGGTGCAGGCCATGCAGGCCGGCGCCTTCGACTACGTGTTGAAGCCGTTCAAGGTCAGCCTCATCCTGCCGGTGCTGGCGCGCGCCATGTCGGTGCGGCAGTTGCGGCGCGAGAAGGCGGCGCTGGAGCAGAGCCTGCGCCGCCGCAGCCGCCTGCATTCAGGAAGGGTCACCCCCGAATGGGCCTCGTCGACCTCGGTGGTTCCCGCAACCAACGCGTCACCGATGCTAAGTGGGATACGGCAATGTCTGTGGGCCACTTGAGAGCGCATAACAGGTGCCACTCGCCACCCTGCCATCGCAACAGGTTAGTCTTGCCCTCCG
>DATNCF010000129.1:0-12809 GCA_035571675.1 Burkholderiales bacterium
GCGTCGAACGCGAGCGGCTGGCTGCTGGCGGTGAACTCGGCCTGCACGCCGTTGATGCGGGCGTTGTCGCGCGCCGCTTCCACGGCCGCCGCGTCGATGTCCACGCCGGCTACCCGTGCAGCGCCGAGCAGCGCCGCTGCAATGGCCAGTATGCCGGAACCGCAGCCGTAGTCGAGCACGCTCTCGCCGCCGGCCAGCTTGTCCTCCAGCCAGCGCAGGCAGAGCTGGGTGGTGGGATGGCTGCCCGTGCCGAAGGCGGCGCCGGGGTCGAGGCGCAGGTTGACAGCGGTGGGATCGGGCGCGTCGTGCCAGGACGGCACGATCCACAGCCGCTCGGAAATGCGGATGGGCTGGAACTGCGCCTGGGTTTTTTTCACCCAGTCGTCGTCGGGCAGCGTCTCCACGCGGTAGGTTGGCGCGGTATCCCGGCCGGCGGCGAGGCTGGCGTTTTCGACGAATTCGCGGGCGTCGGTCTGTTCATCCAACAGCACGGTCAGGCGCAGCCTTGGCCAGCCGCTCTTGGCCGGCAGGCCGGGCAGCTCTTCGGCGTGCTGGCCAACGGGCCACTCAGTTTCGTACATGGGTTCGTCGTAGAGGGGCACTTCGTCGGGCGTGCCGGCGAGCGGGTCGTCCATGCTCACCGACAGCGCGCCGGCCTCGAAACAGGCGTCCGACAGGGCGTTGGCCTCGGGCGCGTCGAGCTCCAGGATGAGGCACTGGAGGGGCATGAGCAAGGTGCCGCCGGGACGCTACTGGCCGCCGGCGACAGTGTTCTTGCGCTGCGCCAGCTTCTGCTCGACGTAGTGGATGCTCGCGCCGCCCTTGATCACGCGGTTGTCGGCCAGCAGCTCCTGGTGCAGCGGGATGTTGGTGAGAATGCCGCCCACCACCATTTCCGACAGCGCGATGCGCATGCGCCGTATGGCCTGGTCGCGGTCGGCGCCGTAGGTGATGATCTTGCCCACCATGGAATCGTAGTTGGGGGGCACGGCGTAGCCCTGGTAAACGTGAGAGTCCACACGCACACCGGGGCCGCCGGGCGTGTGGTAGGAGGTGATGCGGCCCGGCGAGGGCACGAAGCTGAAGGGATGCTCGGCGTTGATGCGGCATTCCAGGGCGTGGCCGCGGAACTCGATGTCGCGCTGCCGGACGGACAGTTTTTCGCCGGCGGCCACGCGGATCTGCTCCTGCACGATGTCCACCCCCGTGATCATCTCGGTCACCGGGTGCTCCACCTGCAGCCGGGTGTTCATCTCGATGAAATAGAACTCGCCGCCCTCGTACAGGAATTCGAAGGTGCCGGCGCCGCGGTAGTTGATCTTGCGGCAGGCCTCCACGCAGCGCTCGCCGATGCGCGCGCGCTGGCGCGGCGTGATATCGGGGGCCGGCGCCTCTTCCATGATTTTCTGGTGGCGCCGCTGCATGGAACAGTCGCGCTCGCCCAGGTACACGAAGTTGCGGTGCTCGTCGCCCAGCACCTGCACCTCGATGTGGCGCGGGTTCTCGAGGTACTTCTCCATGTAGAGGGTGGGATTGCCGAATGCCGCCTCGGCCTCGCCGCGCGTGAGCGCCACGGCGTTCTTCAGCGCCGCCTCGGTGTGCACCACGCGCATGCCGCGCCCGCCGCCGCCGCCCGCCGCCTTGACGATGACCGGATAGCCGATCTTGCGCGCCAGCTTGATCAGCTCCTCGGGCTCGGGCGGCAGCGCGCCGTCCGACCCGGGCACGCAGGGCACGCCGGCCTTGATCATGGTCTGCTTGGCGCTGACCTTGTCGCCCATGAGGCGGATGGTTTCCGGACGGGGACCGATGAATACGAAGCCGCTTTTCTCCACCCGCTCGGCGAAATCGGCGTTCTCGGACAGGAAGCCGTAGCCGGGGTGGATGGCCTCGGCGTCGGTGACCTCGGCGGCGCTGATGATGGCCGGGATGTTGAGGTAGCTCTTGGCCGAGGGCGCCGGGCCGATGCACACCGATTCGTCGGCCAGCTTCACGTACTTGGCCTCGCTGTCGGCCTCGGAATGCACCACCACGGTTTTGATGCCCATGTCGCGGCAGGCGCGCTGCACGCGCAGGGCGATTTCACCACGGTTGGCAATGAGTATTTTTTGGAACATGAGTCCGGAGAGCGGAGTTCTTTTGCGGGCGGCGGGAAATTCCGCCGGCGGGCCCTTAGCCGACGACGATGAGCGGCTCGCCGTATTCCACCGGCTGGCCGTTTTCGACCATGATGGCTTTCACCACCCCGTCGTGGTCGCACTCGATTTCGTTCATGAGCTTCATGGCTTCGATGATGCAGACGATCTGGCCTTTCTTGACCGTGTCGCCCACTTCCACGAAGGGCTTGGCGTCCGGGGACGAGGCGCGGTAGAAGGTGCCGACCATGGGCGACTTCACCAGCTTGCCCTCGGGCTCGGCAGGCGCGACGGCCGGCGCGGGGGCGGGGGCCGCCGGGGCGGGCGCCGCGGCCGCAACCGCCTGGGGCGGC
The DNA here is from genome assembly GCA_035571675.1 of Burkholderiales bacterium. Classification (GTDB taxonomy): domain Bacteria; phylum Pseudomonadota; class Gammaproteobacteria; order Burkholderiales; family SG8-39; genus CAIYPG01. The sequence continues at coordinate 2,489 of DATNCF010000129.1, forward strand.
AAGGCCACCATGTAATCGCCCGCGGCCGGACGGCCGCTTTTGACGATGCGGACTTTTTCCTCGCCCTCGGTGACTTCCAGTTCGGCGATGCCCGACTCCTCGACCAGGTCGATCAGTTTTTTGAGTTTTCTCAGGTCCATTTTTGTTCTCCCGGCCGCGGGCGCCGCCGGCCTCTTTGCACGCATGGCTGTCAGGGGCGCGGCTGGTTCAGCGCGAATTGCAGGGCGAGGTCGTAGCCCCGGCTGCCCAGGCCGCAGACGACGCCCACGGCCACCGCCGACAGGTACGACACATGGCGGAAGCTTTCGCGGGCGTGCACGTTGGAAATGTGAACTTCGATGAAAGGAAGGTCCACGCCGGTCAGCGCGTCGCGCAGCGCCACGCTGGTGTGGGTGAGCGCGCCCGGATTGATGATGATGAAAGCAACTTGCTCGCTTTTGGCGGCATGAATGCGATCCACCAGGGCGCCTTCATAGTTGCTCTGAAAACAATCCACGCCCGCGCCCTGCCCGGCGCCCAGTTGTTGCAGGCGCGCGTTGATGTCGTCCAGGGTTTCGCTGCCGTAGATGGCGGGCTCGCGCATCCCCAGCAGGTTGAGGTTGGGACCGTGTAGCACCAGGATTTTGAGCTTCCGGGGTTTGGGGGTAGACTTGCTTCCCGCCGGAGGCTTGGCTGGTGGCTTGGGCGATTTGGGCATCCCGGCAGTTTGCCGCAAATCGCTGCATGTTGTCTACCATTCCCCGCTTTTTAGCCGAAACTGCAGCCCTCTAGGCGCTCCTGCCCGTTGCGGTTCGCTTGCGCCGGGTTGGGTCAGGTCTTGGCCAACAGGGGATCGATGACGCCAGCGAGTTCGCGCTCGGAAATCTGGCCCAGGTGAGTCTTCACCAAGTCTCCGCCCGGACCCAACACCACGGTAAAGGGCAATCCTCCGGCGCGGTTGCCCAAGCGCCGGCTCACTTCGAGTACGTCCAGGCCGCCCACCAGCAGCGGATAGTCGATTTTGAACTGATGGGCGAACTGCTTCACCTTCTCTGCTTCATCGACGGCGATGCCCACGAATTGCAGGTTTTTGCCGGCACGTTCCCGTTCGATGCGCATGAGTGCGGGGATTTCCTCGCGGCAGGGCTGGCACCAGGTCGCCCAGAAGTTCACCACCAGCACCTTGCCCTTCCACTGCGACAACGGCCGTTGCTGCCCGGCCAGATCGGCAAGGGTCAGACCTTGCAGCGCCGCCGCGCCATCGGCCTGGGCGTCGGCGGTACGGTCCACGCCAGGTCCGGGGCCGAAGCGGCGCACGGCCACGCCGGCGGCCACGCCCACCAGCGCGAACGCGCCCATCAGCCAGGTGCGCCTCTGCATCACTGCTCTGACTGCAGCAACTGGCGCACGGCCGCGGTGTTGGCGCGCTCCATGCGCGCGCCCGAGGCCAGCTTGATGGCCATGCGTTCGTCATTGGCGGTGTACACCGACAGCACCACGGGCACGCCATCCCATTCCAGGCGCAGCAGGCCGATGTTGCGGTCTTCGCCGGGTCCGCGCCGGTCGCTGGCCTCGAAGGGAATGCGCCGGTCGAGCAGGAAGATTTCCAGCGCCTTGGTGTCGTCCGTGAACAACTGCAGCTCGATGGGGCTGTAGCGCCCGGCCGTCCCCGACAGCACGGCGCCGCGCAGGTAGGGACGAAAATCGGCCAGGGCTTCCATGATCTCGAGCGCGGTTTCGCGCAATTCCAGCAACAACTCGGGCTGTTCGTCGGACTGGTACAGCTCCTGGTAGGCGCGCAGCGCTTCTTCGACTTCGTCGTTGCCGGGCAGGGCGTGGGTGGTTTCGGCGCCGAGCTGGCGCGCCGCCTTGCGCTTGGCCAGGGCGTAATCGTCGATGCCGTCCTCGGCGATCATGCGCGCGGCGGCGGCCGCAATGCGCGCCCGCATATGCTGATTCTTGAGTCCGTTCTCTCGCGCCATGAGGTACCTCGCCGCGATTTTACCCCGCGCCCAGGGGCAGGGCGACGCATGGTCCGGAAGGCCGTCAGCGAGGTTTCCCAAGGACGCTGGGTTAAAATGCCGACCTTTCCGCGCCTCGCGCGCGATTTTCGCGCCGCTTTCCCGCTCCTTCATGCACATCCACATCCTCGGCATTTGCGGCACCTTCATGGGCGGCATTGCGCAGATCGCCCGCGCCGCCGGGCACCGGGTGACGGGGTGCGACGCCGGCGTCTACCCGCCCATGAGCACCCAGCTCGAACAGGCCGGCATAGGGCTCATCGAAGGCTGGGATCCCGACCAGCTCAAGCTCGCGCCCGACTTGTGGGTGGTGGGCAATGTGGTGAGCCGCGGCAACCCGCTCGTGGAAGGCATACTGGATCGTGGCGATGCCTATGTATCGGGACCGCAGTGGCTAGCCGAGAACGTTCTACGTAGTAAGTGGGTGCTCGCTGTCGCGGGAACCCACGGCAAGACGACCACCTCGTCCATGCTGGCCTGGTTGCTTGCAGCGGCCGGCAAGAACCCCGGCTTTCTTATCGGCGGCGTGCCGGAAAACTTCGGCGTGTCGGCGCGGCTCACTGACAGCCCTTATTTCGTCATCGAGGCGGACGAGTACGACACGGCTTTTTTCGATAAGCGCTCCAAGTTCGTCCATTACCGTCCCAAAACCGCCGTTCTGAACAATCTGGAGTTTGATCATGCCGACATCTTCGCTGATCTGGCAGCGATCGAGACGCAATTCCATCACTTCGTGCGCACCATCCCGGGTTCCGGTTTGATTGTGGCCAATGGCGCTGAAGCGTCGCTGCAGCGGGTGCTAGCGAGGGGCTGCTGGACGCCGGTGGAGCGATTCGGTGTTGTAGATGGTTGGAACAGTCGAGAGAACGGTGATGCGGCAGGGTTTGACTTGCTGATGACAAATCAGCTGCTCGCCAAAGTGCAGTGGAACTTGCTGGGCGAACACAATCGCATGAACGCGCTGGCCGCCATTGCAGCCGCGCGGCACGTGGGCATCGACCCCGCTCAGTCGGCGGCGGCTCTGTCGCGCTTCGCCAACGTCAAGCGCCGCATGGAGGTGCGCGGCACGGTCAACGGCGTCACGGTGTACGACGACTTCGCCCACCATCCCACCGCCATCGAACTCACCCTGGCCGGGCTGCGCCGCAAGGTGGGCGCGGCGCGCATCCTGGCCGTGCTCGAACCGCGCTCCAACACCATGAAGCTGGGCGTCATGAAGGACAAGCTGTCCGCGAGCCTGGCCGACGCCGACCAGGTGTTCTGCTACACCGGCGGCCTGGGCTGGGATGCCGCCGCGGCGCTCGGTCCCCTCGGCGCCAAGGCCTCGAGCCATGCCGATCTCGGCGCGCTGGTCGCGGACATCGTCGCCGCCGCGCGGCCCGGCGACCACGTGCTGGTCATGTCCAACGGCGGCTTCGGGGGCATCCACGCCAAGCTGCTGGCGGCGCTGGCCGAGGGCAGGAAGGGCGCGGCGTGAGCACGCTGGTCTACCTGCACGGCTTCAACTCTTCGCCCGCCTCGCACAAGGCGCAGGAGCTGGGCAAGGTCTTGGCCGAGCGCGGCCTGTCCGACCGCTTCATCTGCCCGGCGCTGCCGCACCGGCCCGCTGCGGCCATGAATTTGGTCGAGTCGTTGATTGCCGCGCGGCCGGCCGCGGAACTGCGCCCACTGTCCTTCGTGGGTAGTTCGCTGGGCGGTTTCTACGCCACCTGGCTGGCGGAAAAGCACGACGCGCGCGCCGTCCTCATCAACCCGGCGGTGTTCCCGCAAAACGGCCTGTCCAGCTACCTGGGGACGCAGCAGAACCTGTACACCGGCGAGCGCTACGAGCTCACCCAGGACCACCTGCGTGAATGGCAGGCCCTGTACTGTGCCGACATCCGGCCCGAGCGCTACCTGCTCATGGTGGAAACCGGCGACGAAGTGCTGGACTATTCCCGGGCGGTCGCGCGCTACCAGGGCGCGGAGCAGATCGTGGTCCAGGGCGGCGACCATACTTTCCAGAGCTTTCCCAAATACATCCCGCTACTGCTGGAATTTGCCGGCCTTTAGCGGTTCCCGTCCTGGTGGCGGACACAACGAATAGCGAATAGACGAGTCATTCCCCGTGCACGTTCTGTACGAAGAAAGCGGCGATTTCAAGGTCGGTACCGTCCTGGCCGTCACCGACACATCGCTGCAGGTGGAGGCGCCCCACGGCAAGCGCAGCAAGGTCAAGTCCAATGCCGTGCTGCTGCGTTTCGACACGCCCGGCGCGGCCGAACTCCTGACCGGCGCCGAGGCCATGGCCGCCGACGTGGATACCGACTTTCTGTGGGAGTGCTCGGGCCAGGAGGAATTCGGCTTCACCGACCTGGCGCGCGAATACGTGGGGCACGCGCCCACGCCTGTGGAAGCGGCCGGCATCCTGCTCAAGCTGCAGTCCGCGCCCATGTATTTCTACCGCAAGGGGCGCGGGCGTTTTCGCGCCGCGCCGGCCGACACGCTGAAACTGGCCCTGGCCGGCCTGGAAAAGAAGCGCCAGCAGCAGGAGAAAATCGACCACTGGTGCGCCGAACTGGAAGCGCATCGCCTGCCCGACGAGCTGCGCGCCATCCTGCCCGAGCTGCTCTACAAGCCCGACCGCAGCAAGCCCGAGACGCGCGCCCTGGAACTGGCCTGCGAACACGCAGGCCTCGCCGCGGCCAAGCTGATGGAAGCCTGCGGTGCCCTGCCCTCCACGCGCGACTACCACCTTGGGCGCTTCCTGTTCGAGCATTTTCCCAAGGGCGCGGGCTTTCCCGAGGCCTTGGGCCAGGCGCTGGCCATGCCCGACGACTTGCCGCTGGCCGAGGTGCGGGCCTTCAGCCTGGATGACGCCACCACCACCGAAATCGACGACGCCTTTTCGCTGCGCGAGCAGGGCGAGGACGAAGCTGGAAAAGTATGGCGCCTGGGCATCCACATCGCCGCGCCGGGGCTGGGCTTTAGGCCTGGCTCGCCGCTGGACGACGCGGCGCGCTCGCGGCTGTCCACGGTGTACTTCCCCGGCGACAAGATCACCATGCTGCCACCGGCCGCCATCGCGGCGTATTCGCTCGCGGCGGGCGCGGCGCGTCCGGCGCTGTCGCTGTACGTGGATTTCCGCGAAGAGGATTCTTCCATTCTCAACCGCCACACCGTGATCGAGCGCGTGCCCGTGGCGGCCAACCTGCGCCACCAGGACACCGAAAGCCTGGATGCGGCGTTCGAGGCGGCTCAGTTTCCAGACGGCGGCCCAGGAGATATTCCCTTCGCCGCCGAGCTGCATCGGCTGTGGCGTTTCGCCTGCGCGCTGGAAGCGGGACGGGGCAAGCAACAGGTCGGCCCCGAGCGCACCGAGTACAACTTCTACGTTGACAACGACCGGGTGGACATCGTGCCGCGCCGCCGCGGCCAGCCCATGGACAAGCTGGTGGCCGAGCTGATGATCTTGGTGAACAGCACCTGGGGCAAGTTACTGGACGACAACAACGTGGCGGCGGTGTACCGCGTGCAGGGCGGCGGCAAGGTGCGCATGACCACGGGCGCCGCCGCCCACCAGGGGCTGGGCGTGAGCCACTACGCCTGGTCGAGCTCGCCGCTGCGCCGCTACGTGGACCTCGTCAACCAATGGCAGTTGCTGGCGCTGGTGTCGGGGGTGTCGGCGCCCTTCGCCCCCAACTCGGCCGAGCTGCTGTCGGCGGTGTCGGATTTCGAGGCCACCTACGCCGCCTACGACGAGTTCCAGCGCCGCATGGAGAACTACTGGTGCCTGCGCTGGATCGGCCAGGAAGGCGTGCAGCAGCTTGCCGGCCACGTGCTGCGCGACAACCTGGTGCGCCTGGACCGCCTTCCCATGGTGGTGCGCGTGCATTCCCTGCCCGAACTGGCCCCCGGCATGGCGGTGGAACTCAAGGTGTCCGGCACCGATCTGCTCGAAGTCGAGCTGAAATGCCAATTCCTGCGCGCTCTGGACGAGGGCCAACCGGCGTAAAATCGCGACATCGCATCGCAACTTGGAATCGCGGCGTAAAATCGCCATGTTTTCGTGTCCGCGCAGAGCCGAGCACCCGGAGCGGGATTGACCAAGAAAGCCACCCGGCCCAAACAGCAGCCCGACAGGCCTTCCGTCCGGAAACCGGCCAAGGCAACCGCCTCCGCAGCGCTGGGTGCACTCCGGCCGGCTCCCTCTCCCTCGTCACAGCCGGCTGACCGGCAAAGCAGTGTCAAACCACCGGTTGCGAGACAACCCAATACCGCAACGCCTGCTGCGGGCCAACGAGCGGCCGCGCGCGCCGGTGCGCAGCCGCCCTCGCAACAGCTTGCGCTGAACCTTGCCACGCCGACGACCGTGCCCGCCGCCGCGCGCGCCATCCCGGCGCCCCCGGCGTCGCCACCGCCGCGCGCGCCGCTGCTCGCCCGCGGCCCGCTCGCCCACCTGGACCCCTCGCAGCGCATGTTCACGCTGGCGCTGGGAGTGTCGGCGGTGCTGCACGCCATGGTGCTGTCCATTCACTTCAACCTGCCCCAAACCCTGCTCAAGCAATTCACGCCGCCCTCGCTGGAAGTGGCGCTGGTGAACGCCAAGTCGCACACCCGCCCCGTGAAACCCGACGTGCTGGCGCAGGCCAACGTGGACGGCGGCGGCAACGTGGACGAGAACCGCCGCGCCAAGTCGTCCGCGCCCGTGACCAACAGCGAGAAGCGCGGCGACGACCTGAAGCAGGCCCAGCAGCGCGTGCGCGAACTGGAGGCCGAGCAGCGCCAGTTGCTGTCGCAGATCAAGCCCAGCCCGTCGGCCACGGCGCCCACGCCCGCACCGAGCACCGAGCCCACGCCCAAGCCGGCGCCCTCGGGGGCGGACCTGGTGGCGCGCTCCATGCAGCAACTCAAGCTCGAGGCCGAGATTGCGCGCAACGTGGACGAATACAACAAGCGCCCGCAGAAGCTGTTCATCGGCGTGCGCGCCGCCGAGTTCCCCGCGGCGCGCTACCTCGACGAATGGACCCGGAAGGTGGAGGATTGGGGCAACCTCAACTACCCCGACATGGCGCGCGGCAAGTTCTACGGCGACGTGCAGTTCCAGGTGACGCTCAAGCCCGACGGCTCAGTTGCCGCCTACGAGCAACTGCGTTCCTCGGGCAGCCCGGTGCTTGACAGCGCCGCGAAGAGAATCGTGCTCAGCGCCGCGCCCTACGGAGCCATTTCCGCCAATGTGCTGCGCGGCAACGACCTGCTGGTGATCACGCGCACCATGATGTTCACGCGCGGCGACATTCTCTCCAGCAAATAGAGAACAGCCCGATATGACCGACCGCTACGCCGTCATCGGCAACCCGGTGGCGCATTCCAAGTCGCCGCAGATCCACGCCGCCTTCGCCGCCGCCACCGGGCAGGATCTCGACTATGGCCGCGTGCTCTCGCCCCTCGACGGCTTCGCCGCCACGGTGGCGAGCATGGCCGCCGAGGGCTACCGCGGCGCCAACGTCACCGTGCCCTTCAAGGAAGACGCCCTGCGCCTCGCCGCGACGCTGTCGCCGCGCGCCCGCGCCGCCGGCGCGTCCAACTGCCTGCGCTTCGACCCGGACGGCCTCTTCGCCGACAACACCGACGGAGTGGGCCTCGTGGCCGACCTCACGCGCAACCTCGGTTTCGCGCTGAAGGGCCGAAAGCTGCTGCTGGTGGGCGCGGGCGGCGCGGCGCGCGGCGTGCTGCAGCCGCTGCTGGATGAAGCGCCGGCCGAACTGGTCATCGCCAACCGCACGGTCGACAAGGCGCGCGCGCTGGCGGCGCTCGCCAGGAAGGGCCGGGGCCAGCTGGTGGCGGTGTGCGGCTTTGCCGGGCTCAACGGCGAGCGTTTCGACCTCGTCATCAACGCCACCTCGGCCAGCCTCGCGGGCGAGGTGCCGCCGCTGCCGGCGGGCCTGTTCGCGCCCGAGTCCCTGGCCTACGACATGATGTACGGCGACAGCGCCACGCCCTTCATGCGCTGGGCCGGCGGCGCCGGCGCCGAATACGTCTCCGACGGCCTGGGCATGCTGGTGGAACAGGCGGCCGAAGCCTTCCTGCTGTGGCGCGGCGTGCGCCCCGAAACGGCGCCCGTGCTGCAGGCGCTGCGCAGCAAGGCCTTGCCCGGCAAGCCCGCTCAACCCAAGCAGTGAGAGCTGTCGCCTGGCTGTGGAAGGCGTTCTGCTACACCCTGGGCGTGGCGGTGATGGTGTTCGCCGTGGTGCAGGGCTGGTTTTTCATGCACATCCTGTACTGGAAGCATTGGAACCCCGAGAGCACCAGCTTCATGGAGACGCGCCTGCTGCAGCTGCGCGAGCGCGATCCCAAGGCGCAGCTCCAGTACCGCTGGGTGGACTACGCGAAAATTTCCATGCAGGCCAAGCGCGCCATCATCGCCGCCGAGGACATGAAGTTCATCGACCACGAGGGGTTCGACTGGGACGGCATCCAGCGCGCCATGGAAAAAAACCAGAAAAAAGGCAAGCCCGTCGCCGGCGGCTCCACCATCACCCAGCAGCTCGCCAAGAACCTGTTCCTGTCCGGCGAGCGCAGCTACTGGCGCAAGGGCCAGGAGGCCATCATCACGCTCATGCTGGAAGCGCTGCTGGACAAGCGCCGCATACTGGAACTGTATTTGAACGTGGTGGAGTGGGGCGTGGGCGTGTTCGGCGTGGAAGCGGCGTCGCGCCACTACTACGGAACATCAGCGGCTGGTTTAGGACCGGAGCAGGCGGCGCGGCTGGCGGCCATGCTGCCGCGGCCGCAGTTCTATGACAGAAACAGAGGATCAGCTTATCTGGCCGGGTATGCGGAGCGGATTCTTGGGCGCATGGGGGATTCTCAGGTGCCGTGAACCGTCGCGGTCAGATTTTGATCAGCTTCTCCAATGCCCGGTCCAGCGTCTCTTCCTTCTTCGCAAAACAGAACCGCACCACCTTCCGTTCCACCGGCTGCAGATAAAACGCCGACAGCGGAATAGCCGCCACCCCGACATCTACCGTCAACCTTCGCGCGAACTCCTCCTCGGTCTCGTCGCTGATGGCCGAGTAGTCCACCACCTGGAAATACGTGCCGGCGCAATCCAGCAGCCGGAAGCGCGAAGTCTTCAATCCTGCTCGAAAGCGATCGCGCTTGGCCTGGTAGAAGGCCGGCAGGTTGAGGGACGGCGTCGGGTCCTTCAGGTACTGCGCCAGCGCCCACTGCATGGGATGCGACACCGCAAAAACGTTGAACTGGTGCACCTTGCGGAATTCAGTTGAGAGATCGACCGGCGCGCAGCAATAGCCGATTTTCCAGCCCGTGACGTGGAAGGTCTTGCCGAACGACGACACCACGAAGCTGCGCTCGGCCAGCGCCGGACGGCGCGCCATGCTCTGGTGCTCGCGGCCGTCGAAAATGATGTGCTCGTACACCTCGTCGGAAAGCAGCAGGATGTTTGTGCCCTTCACCATGGCTTCGAGTGCGTCCAGGTCGGCGGACGAGAACACCGCGCCCGAGGGATTGTGTGGGCTGTTGAGCGCGATCATGCGCGTGCGCGGCGTGATGGCGTTCCGCACCTTGTCCCAAGGCACCCCGTAGTCGCCCGGCCGTAGCTGAACGGGAACGGGTATGCCTCCGGCGAGGCGGATGGCCGGCACGTAGCTGTCGTAGGTGGGCTCGAGCACGATCACTTCGTCACCAGGATGCACGGCGGCGAGGATGGCGGTGAGCAGCGCCTGTGTAGCGCCGGCCGTCACCGTGACCTCGCGCTCGGCATCGTAGGCATGGCCGTAGCTCGCCGCCACCTTGGCGGCGATGGCCTCGCGCAGGGCTGGCAACCCGGTCATGGGCGCGTACTGGTTGTGGCCGGCGCGCATGGCCTCCGTCACCAGCGCCGGCAGGCGCGGGTCGCATTCGAAATCGGGAAAGCCTTGGCCGAGGTTGATGGCCTTGTGCTGCACGGCCAGTTGCGACATCACGGTGAACACGGTGAGGCCCACCTCGGGCAGGCGGGAAACAAGTTTGGGTGTCATGACGAAGCCGATTCAGGAGAAAGACCATCCGGCGCGGCGCCTGCGCGGGGTTGGAGCGCGGCACTGCGGCCGCGTTGCACGTTCACGCCGAACAGCAGCGCCAGCCCGACGACGAAAAATCCGCCGGTGACCAGGATGGCCAGGCGGTGGTTGCCGCCCGACATCCAGGTGACGGCGCCGTAGGTGAGGGGCCCCAGCACCGAGGACAGCTTCACCGCCAGGCCCCACAGGCCGAAGAACTCGGCGTGCCGGTCCTCGGGCGCGAGGTAGCCCACCAGGGCGCGGCCGGCCGACTGCGAC
>DATNCF010000130.1:0-10872 GCA_035571675.1 Burkholderiales bacterium
GGCCAACACCACCCCGGACCGCACTTTCGCCATCTTCCAGGACGGCGTCAAATGGACCTGGGCTCAGGCTCAACGTGAAGTACGCGCATCGTCCCAGGCGCTGCAGGCTCTGGGCGTAAAAAAAGGCGACACCGTGCTGGCCTGGTTGCCCAACACCCGTCCCATGTTCCTCGCCTGGTTCGCCTGCAATTACCTCGGCGCGGTGTTTGTGCCCATCAACACCTCCTATCGCGGCAATCTGCTGGCGCACGTCGTCGCCAACTCGGGCGCCAGGCTGATGCTGTGCCACGCCGGCCTGTTCGACCGGCTGTTCGACATCGACCTTGCCCAGGTTGAAGCCATCGCCGTCATCGGCCTGCCGGCATCGTCGCAGCCGCCGAGCGAGGGGCCGTCGGGACGGCGCCTGCTGCCCGAGTCCGCGCTCGCGGGCAACGCCGATGCGCTGGGTCCCATTCCCGACGTCGAGGCCTGGGACACCCACGGCATCATCTACACCTCGGGCACCACCGGCCCGTCCAAGGGCGTGCTCACGTCCTACTTGCAGGTGTGCACCACCGGCGTAGCCTGCTATGGCTACATCGGTCCCGACGACCGCATGCTCATCAACCTGCCCATGTTCCACGTCGGCGGCACCACCTCCATTTACGCCGTGCTGGCGCGCGGCGCCTCGTTCGTGCTGGTGGACGGCTTCGACAGCAGGAATTTCTGGAACCAGATCAAGGGGCAGGGCTGCACCACCACGGCCGGGCTCATCGGCGTGATGGCCGAGTTCCTGGCCAAGGCCGAGCCGGCGCCCGGCGACCAGGACAATCCGCTTTCCACCATCACGCTCGCCCCGGTAACGCCGCAGACCGTGCAGCTCGCGGAACGCTATGCCTTTCACTACGTCACCGGCTTCAACATGACCGAGGTGTCGGTGCCGCTGGTGGCCGAACTGGACACGCGCGTGTTCGGCAGTTGCGGCCGGCCGCGCGACGGCGTGCAGGCGCGCCTGGTGGACGCCAACGACATCGAGGTGCCCGACGGCGAGACCGGCGAACTGGTGCTGCGCACCGACGTGCCGTGGGCGATCACCACCGGCTATAACGGCATGCCCGAGGCCACGGCGCGCGCCTGGCGCAACGGCTGGTTCCACACCGGCGATGTGTTCAGGAAGGATGCCGCGGGCAACTATTTCTTCGTGGACCGCGCCAAGGACGCCATCCGCCGCCGCGGCGAGAACATCTCGTCGCTGGAAGTGGAGCGCGAGGTGATGGCGCACGCCGCGGTGCTCGAGGCCGCGGCCATCCCCGTGCCCAACGCGGCGGGCGAGGATGAGGTGATGGTGATCGTCGCGCCCAAGCCGCAGGCGGCCATCGACCCGGAAGACCTGGTGAAATTCCTCATTCCGCGCATGGCGCATTTCATGGTGCCGCGCTACGTGCGCGTGCTGCCGTCGCTGCCCAAGACCCCCACCAACAAGGTGCAGAAGTTGGACCTGCGCAAGGAAGGCGTCACCGCCGACACCTGGGACCGCGAAGCCGCCGGGATTGTGCTGAAACGCCAGAAACTGACTTGAGCAGTTCCACAGCAGATTTGAGCCGTCCCGTGGCGGGGAGCATCGACCCGGCCGTCGCCGCCAGGCTGCAGGCCGCTGCAGCGGCCAATCCAAAAAGTTATCAGCTCAAGCTCGCGGCCCTTGCCATCGCGGGCGACGTGGCGCTGACCATTGCCCAGGTCCTGCCCGTGGCCGGCATTGTCATCATCGGCATGATCCTGATGAACAACCGGTTCTTCTACGCCATCGGCACGACCATTGTGCTGATCACCGTCTGGGTATTGCGCCCTGATTCGCGCGTCACCGGACGCATCCTGAGAGCCGACGAGGCGCCGAAACTCCAGGCGGAAGTGGAGGCCCTGCAGCGCAAGATCGGCATGCCGGGAAAGCTGCATATACGGCTGGACGGCTCATTCAACGCCGGTGCCACGGAGTTGCGCGGCATCTGGGGCCTTATCGGCACCAAGCGCATCCTCACGCTGGGCATTCCATTGCTTCTCCTGCTCAGCCGAGAAGAAGTGCTCGCGGTGGTGGCGCACGAATTCGGGCATTTTTCGAGAAAGCACAATCGTCTTGGAAACTGGATTTACCGGGCGCGCGTGGGTTGGCTCCGCTATATCCGCAACCGGGATGAATCGCCCGTGGCACTGGAACAGGTCGCCGCCCTGCTTGCGAAGAGATTTGTGCCCTACTTCAGCGTGCGCAGCTTCGTGCATTCCAGGCAGTGCGAATACGAGGCCGACCGGGACGCCGCTGTCATCGCAGGCGGGGCGACCTGCGCCGCCGCGCTGACCAGGATTGCGGTGATGGGTGGGCTTTGGCAGGAAGAGGTGCAGGGCCGCATCGGCGCGCTGCAGGTCGAGTTCGCGGAGCCGATCGCGGACATCTACCAGAATCTGGCGAAATTTGCCCTGGCGCAGGCGCCTGCAAATTTTCAGGAGCGGCTGCAAGCGGAGATGACCGCGGCCACGCAATGGGAGGACCCTCACCCGACCCTGCCCGAGCGCCTGGGCGCAATCGGGCAGGCGCCCAATTTACCTCCCCAATCCGATCAAGCCGGGGAGGCGCTGCTCGGCGAAGCGTGGCCGGCGATATTGGGTGAATTCAACGCCGACTGGGCGAGCCTGAACCGGCTTGACTGGACTTCAAGGCACTTTCGCTTGAAGCACCTCGTGATGCCGCTGGTTTCCGGCGGCGACGGCGCGCCGGTCTCCGGATCCTGTCCGGATTGGGTTCATGCGCGTGCGCTGTGGGAACTGGACTCCGAGCGGGGGCTCGCTGAACTCAAGCGGTTTCACGAGACGGACCCAACGAACAAGCCGCTCCGTTTTGCCTATGCCGTGGCGCTGCTGGAACGGAACGACGATGCGGGCGCGGCCTTGCTCGAAAAGCTGGCGAGAGAAGATGCCGAGTTCTGGTACGAAGCGGTGCGCGTGGGCCGGGAATATTTCCGGGAGCAGGGCAACGCTGAACAATGGGCACGCTGGGCGACCTGGTTTGAGACCGCGAAAAACCTCTACAAGCAGCCGCTGACGGATTTCTTCATCAGACTCGATTCTGGGCAGGTCGCTCCGAGCACACTCCCGGCGCCGGAACGGGCGTTCCTGGCGGAAGTGCTGGACCGCGATCCCTGCATCGAACACGCCTGGCTGGTGGGCGGACAGGTGAACGTGTGGCAGCCGGAGAACAGGCCGAAATTAACGCCTGAAGTGCATCTCCTGGTGGCCGCGCTGGACGTCAAGACGGTGGAGGACAGCGGGCAGAACGTTCCCGCGATCGCGGGGCGGTATCAGGAGCTGCTGCGTGACATCGTGCCCCCCAACCAGATTGCCATCGCGCGCCTTTACTTCGAGACCGAGAAGATGCCGGCGATCTACAGGCCGGACAGCGAATACGCCCTCAACCCAGCTTGAGCGGCCCCGCAGGTGCCGGAAGGCTAGAGATGCCGAGCGATAACCGCCGGATCTTTCTTGTATTCATCCGCCTTCTTGTTGCCCGAGCGGACGAGAATATGTCCCGGCACTCCGAGTTGCACGTATGAAGGCAGCGAATCCCCCCACTCCTGGTACCCGCAGATCTTGCCGTCGCGCAGCCTGAACTGCGACACGCCCTTGAACACCACGTGCTTGCCCCTGGAGTGTTTCATCAGGCTGTCGAAGCTGAAGTAGTAGTGGGCGTAGCCGATTCCGCCCGATTCCACTGCTTCGAACATGGTCCATTTGTAATTGCGCGCGTCGCGCCACCACAGGTCGACCATCATGTCGCCGATGGCCTTGCCGCCGATGACCATGCCGAACACGCCGTCGTGGTACTCGGCGCCGTCGGTGAACAGCGCCGCGAAGCCCGCGCGGTCGGCGTTCTCGACCGCCGCGGTGAAACGGGCGAGCAGGGACTCGAACGCGGTTTTGCCCTGGCTCATGCCTTGGCCGTCCCGGCGAGCTGCGCCTCTAGCGACTTGAGGTCGAAGTAGTCGCGCCAGGCGGTGATCTTGCGCTCGGCGTTGAATTCCACCACGCCGGCGTAGGGGACCGAGACCTTGCGGCCGTTCTTGGTGTAGTTCTCGGTGCCTTCCACGAACAGCAGGTTGCCCGACTCCACCATGTGGGTCTGCTCGTAGAACACCTCGCTCATGCCCTTGCCGAACTTCTCCATGAAGGCCAGCATCGCGGCCTTGCCGTGCACCGGGCGCATGGAACGGTTGGGATACCACACGATGTCGTCGGCGTAGGGCGCGGCCATGCCCTGCGCGTCGCCGCGCACCCAGGCGGCCAGCGATTGCTTGTAGGTGTCGCTCATCCAGCCCATGGTTCCTCCTCGGTCGGCGCAGTTCAGTAATGAAAATCAGAAGGGGAGGGATTGCAGCCCGCTGCGGATGTCCTCGCCCGAGGCCCAGCAGGAGTGCGTGCCGCTCATGATCTTGTGCGGCAGCTTCAGGCGGCACACCGGGCCGTCGGTGATGTGCCTGGCGTCGAACAGCGCGCATTCCGAGGTGCCCTTGGACTCGTCGATGACGAAGCTCACCAGGTAGCCGTCGTCCTCGTCCCTGGCGCCCACGCGCGGCGCAAACGGCGCCTCGCTGCCGTACTGGTCGGGTCCCAGCTTGTACTCCCACGACTGTCCGGTTTGCAGGTCGTGCTTCACGTAGCCGTTGAACAGGAACCAGCCGGGCTTCGCGAGCGAACTGTAGGCATAGCGGTATTTCCTGCCGGCGTACTTCTGGTTGAACATACCGAATTCCAGCACTCGGTCGTCCAGGCGCTGTTCGGTGGTCTTGCCGGTCTTGAGGTTGAAGCGCCAGCGGTGCAGCTTGGGCTTCATCTGGTGCTGGTCGAGGTAGGCCATCATGCGCGCGTAGCCCGCCGGCGCGTCGTCTGGCGAGGGCGGCTCGGGGTCTTCCTCGAAGTAGCCGTCCAGGATGATTTCGTCGCCTTCCTCGTAGGCGTTCAGCCAGTGCAGCACGAAAGTGGGCGCCGCGTCGAACCAGCGCACTTCCGAAGTCTGGCCGTAGCGCGGCACGATGCCGAAGCGCGACGGCAGCTCGGGGTGAAAGCGCACCACGTGCAGGTTGCGCTTCAGTAGCTCGGGGTCCCAGAACAGCGGAAAGTCGTTGAGGATGGAGTAGTGCTCGGTGAAGCACATGTCGTGCGGCAGGCGCGGTCCCGGCAGCGGCACCGGGATGTAGTGCGTGAGCTTGTTGTGGCGGTCCACCACACCGTAGTGCATGTAGGGCGGGTACTTGGAATAATTGAAGAACAGCAGCTCGCCGGTGTTCTCGTCCACCTTGCAGTGCGCGGAAATGCCGTCGAGGGGCACCCACGATTCCTGCCCGAACTGCTCCAGGGTGTAGGGGTCGAGGCGGTACCCGTCGCCGCACTGGTAGTAGGTGGACAGCACCCGCCCGGCGTGCACCACCACGTCGGTGGAGGAGGCGTCCTTGATCGAGCCGTGCGCGCCGAAGCCCGGCCGCGTGGACTTGCGCGGGTCTTCCATGAGCCCCGCCCACAGCGCGCGCCCCGCCTCGCGCTCGGCCATGAAACCCTTGGTGCGCACGAAGCGGTTGCGGTACTCGGCCTTGCCGTCGCGGAAGCTGATCTTGTGGATCATGCCGTCGGCGTCGAAGGGGTGGAAGCGCCCGATGGGCTGGTGCACCGGGTTCTGCGTGTTGCGCAGGTAGACGCCGTCCAGATCTTTCGGAATGGCGCCCGCGATCACCTCGAGCTCGGCGGCGTTCACCTCCTCCGTGAGGGGCGTGAACGGGCCGTTCAGGTAGGGATGGTCGTTGGGCTGCAGGGTGCTCTCGACCCGCTCGACGACTTCAACTTTCATGCGCGGCTCCCGAATAGTAGGGAAAGTCTCATAATGAAAGTTACCATCCGGCACAAATTAAATCAATAGAACAACCAAGGATTTCGGCTAATTTCCTGATGATTTTGGGATTGTTTTTCACGAGGCCCCTCCCTCCGGGAGGGGGATTATTCGTGCCTCGGACAACCCTTCCGCCGGAGGCGGAAGCATCGTGAAAAAAATCGTCCGGGGCTACAACTCGGCCCAGGGAATCCCTGCTTTGGTATGTACGTCGCCCAGCCTGATTTCTTTGCCGCAGGATTTGCACACTGTCTTGGGAACCCCTGTTGCACCGCACGCCTTGTGCTTCAAAATCAACGATTCATAACCCTTCGGACTGAGCCAGTGGTCGCCCCAGGCCATCATGGCGATGTTCATGGCGTATTGGTCCATGCCCTTTTCGGTCAGGCGGTATTCGTAGCGCGGCGGGGACTCCTGGTAGGCCCTCCTGCCCAGGATGCCCGCGGCCGTCAGGTAGGCCAGTCGGCTGGACAGAATATTGGGTGCGATGCCCAGCGCCTCCTGCATGTCCTTGAAGCGGCGGACGCCGAAGAAGGCCAGCGACACCACCAGCGCCGACCACCAGTCGCCCAGGATGTCGGCGACGTTGAGCGAGGTGCCGTCATCGGCGGGATGCAGGCCGCGCGCGCGGCGCTGGTGGCGGCGGCGCGCCACGCCGGGGCCGTAAGCCGAGGCCGCGACGAAGGTCATGTCGCGCGGGGTGAGCATGTGGTGGCACTTGCCGCAGGCCAGCGCCGCCGACAGTTCGTGGCCGCAGGGGGTATGCATGAGCATGGGGCCGGCCATGTCGGACCAGCGCCGCTCCCAGGCGTCGATGTGCAGGATGACGTTGTACAGGTCGCGGCCGCGCTCGGTAAGGTGGTATTCGCTGCGCGGCGGATTGTGCTGGTACTGCACGCGCTTGAGGATGCGGTGCTCGATCAGCGCCATGAGGCGGTTGGTGAGCGTGTTGCGGGCGATGCCGGTGTTGCTCTGCAGGGTTTCGAAGCGCCGCGCCCCGGCGAACACCTCCTGCAGCACGCGCAGCGCCGTGCGGTCGCCGATCAGGTCGATGACGCGCGTGACCGAGCTGTTCTTGACCAGCCCGCGCACCTGGCGCAGCCAGGCCTCGGGCGAGTCCCGGCGCAAGGCAATGGGCTCGGGCGCGCGGCGGGCCGAAGCGGAGCGGGGAGAAGGGGAGCGGGGCACGGCGAAAAAGGGTAAAGCGCTCGATTATAGCCGCCGGTTTTCAGCCGCCCGTGGCCGGTCAGCGTACATGCGCTCCACCAGTGCATGGTAACGCTCGGCCACCGCCCGGCGCTTGAGCTTGAGCGTGGGCGTCATTTCCTCGTCGTCGGCCGAGAGTTCGGCGTCCAGCAGCTCGAAGCGGCGGATGCCCTCGGCGCGCGCGAAGTCGCGGTTGACGCTCTCGACTTCGTTCTCGATGAGCCGGCGCACCTCGGCCGAGCGCGCCAGGCTGGCGAAGTTGGTGAAGGGCACGTCCTTGTCCTGGGCGAATTTCACCACGCTCTCGTGGTCGATCATGATCAGGCACGAGAGGTACGGACGCCCGTCGCCGATGACCACCGCGTCGGAGATGTAGGGGCTGAACTTGAGCCGCGACTCGATCTCCGAAGGGGTCACGTTCTTGCCGCCGGCGGTGACGATGATGTCCTTCAGCCGGTCGGTGACGGTGAGGTAGCCGTCCGCGTCCAGGGAGCCCACGTCGCCGGTGTGCAGCCAGCCCTCCACCACCGTGGCGGCGGTGAGCTCGGGCTGGTTGAAGTAGCCGGCGAACACGTGCGGGCCACGCAGCAGGATTTCGCCCTTGGCGGCGATGCGCAGTTCGGTTCCCGGCACGGGCTTGCCCACGGTGCCGGGCTTTTCCTCGCCCGCCAGATAGCTGGTGGCGTGGCCGGTGCATTCGGTCTGGCCGTAGGCCTCGACCATGGACAGGCCCAGCGCGCGGTACCAGCGCATGAGTTCGGGAGCGATGGGCGCCGCGCCCGAGACCAGCACGCGCGCCCGGCGCAGGCCGGTCATGGTGAGCACGCGCCCGAGCACCACGCGGGCGAAAAAGTGCTTGAAGGCCAGGCCCGCGGGCACGGGCTTTTTCGCCGCGCGGCAGTCGGCCACCCGGTAACCCACGGCCAGCGCCGAGCGGTAGCCCCATTGCGCCAGCGGCGTGGCGTCGGCCATGGCCAGGGTCACGGCCGAATAGAGTTTTTCCCATACGCGCGGCACGGCCATCATGACCCGCGGCGCCACTTCGCGCAGATTGTCGGGCAGCATGGGCAACCCTTCGCCGATGTTCACCACCGCGCCGTGGTCGAGCGGGCGATAGGCGGTGAAATAGCGCTCGACGATGTGGCTCATGGGCAGGAAGCTCAACTGGTCGTCGCCTTCCATGCCCGGGCACAGCCGCTCCATGGCCGCCATCTGGAAAATCACGTTGCGGTGGGTGAGCATCACGCCCTTGGGGTCGCCCGAACTGCCCGAGGTGTAGATGACCAGCGCCACGTCCTCGGGCCTGGCGGCGGCCACCTCCGCGTCCCAGCGCTGCGGGTGCTGCTCGTGGAACAGCTGACCGGCGGCGCAGAAGTCGGCGAAGGACTGCACCTTGGCGTGCGCGAAGTTGTGCAGGCCGCGCGCGTCGAAGTACACCACTTTTTCCAGGGCCGGCAGCCGGTCGATCACGGCCAGGGCCTTGTCGAGCTGCTCGTCGCCCTGCACGAACAGTATCCTGGCCGCGCTGTCGGCGAGCACGTGCTCCGCCTGGCGCGGCGAGGACGTGGCATACACGCCGACCGCGGCGACGCCCACGCCCTGCGCGCCGAACTCCACGTAGCACCATTCGGGACGGTTGTCCGAGAGCACGGCCACGCGGTCGCCGCGGCGGCAGCCCGCGGCCAGCAGGGCGCAGCCCACGGCGCGCGCGCGCTCGGCGTACTCACGCCAGCTCACGCTTTCCCAGATGCCCAGGCGTTTCCAGCGCAGCGCCGTACCGGCGCCGCGCGCGGCGGCCGATTCGCAGAACCAGGCGGGCAGGGTGCGGCGGCCGCTGCGCAGCTCCAGCGCGGCGTCCGCCGCCGGCAGGTTGACGGAGGAGGTGACCGCGCCGGGCAAGGCCGCAGCCGGAGAGGAGGTGGCGTCCATTACCATGCCTTGCGCTTCCAGCGTTGCGCGGCCGGCCGGCCGCTTTCGCCTCCCATGCCCAGGTAGAACTCCTGCACGGTGGGGTTGCCGCGCAATGCCGCGGCGTCGTCTTCCATGACGATGCGGCCCACTTCCATGATGTAGCCGTAGTCGGCCACGCCCAGCGCCATGTTGGCGTTCTGTTCCACCAGCAGGATGGTCATGCCCTCTTCGCGCATGCGCCGGATGATGGCGAAGATTTCCTTCACCAGCAGCGGCGCGAGGCCCAGCGACGGCTCGTCCAGCAGCACCAGGCGCGGCCGCGCCATGAGCGCGCGGCTGATGGCCAGCATCTGCTGCTGCCCGCCTGAGAGCAGCCCGGCGCGCTGGCGCTCCCGCTCGCGCAGGATGGGGAAGTAGTTGTACATGCGCT
Organism: Burkholderiales bacterium; assembly: GCA_035571675.1. GTDB lineage: Bacteria > Pseudomonadota > Gammaproteobacteria > Burkholderiales > SG8-39 > CAIYPG01. The sequence goes on from DATNCF010000130.1 coordinate 9,450, forward strand.
CGATGTCGGCGGCGATGTCGCCGTCGCGGCGGCGGTAGGCGCCGAGGATGAGGTTCTCGCGCACGCTGCGCAGGCGGAACACCTCGCGGCCCTCGGGCACGTGCGCCAGGCCCAGGCCGACGATGCGGTCGGGGTCCATGCCGGTGATGTCGCGGCCGTCGAAGCGCACGCCGCCGCGGCGCGCCTCCACGATGCCGCTGATGGCCTTCAGCACGCTGGTCTTGCCCGCGCCGTTGGCGCCGAGCAGGGCCACGATGCTGCCCGGCTCGACCTTGAGCGTGACGCCGCGCAGCGCCTGCACCGGGCCGTAGGAGGCTTCGAGGTTGTTGATTTCGAGCAGGGCCATGTCCGGTGCGCTCAATTGCCAAGGTATGCGCTGATCACCGCCGGGTCGCGCTGCACCTCGGCGGCCGTGCCGATGGCGAGCAGCCGGCCGTAGTTGAGCGCCATCACCCGGTCGGACACGGCCGACACCAGCCGCATGTCGTGCTCCACCATGAGCACGGTGATGCCCAGCGTGTCGCGGACGTCGCGTATCCACAGGCCGATGTTGTCCGTTTCCTCCACGTTCAACCCCGAGGAGGGCTCGTCCAGCAGCAACAGGCGCGGCTCGCAGGCGAGGGCCCGGCCCAGTTCCACCATCTTGCGCACGCCGTAGGACAGGCCGCCGACCGGGCTGTCGCGATGCGTGGACAGGCCGAGGAACTCGATGATTTCCTCCACGCGCCGGCGCGCGGCCATCTCCTCCCGCGCCACCGAGGGCAGGCGGAGCATTTCCGAGACCAGGTTGGTGCCGATGTGGATGTGGCGGCCCACCATGATGTTCTGCAGCACGCTGGCATTGTCGAACAGCTCGATGTTCTGGAAGGTGCGCGCCACGCCCAGGCGCGCCACCCTGTTGGCCGGCACGCGCGTGATGTCGCGGCCGTCCAGGAAAATCTGCCCGGCGGTGGGATTGTTGATGCGGCTCACCAGGTTGAAAATGGTGGTCTTCCCGGCGCCGTTGGGCCCGATGATGGTGAAAATGCTGCCCTGCTCGACCTCGAAACTCACCCCGTCCACGGCCTTGATGCCGCCGAAGTGGATGGCGAGGTCCTTGACCGCGAACATGGGCATGGTTGGACCGTTCTCAGTGCTTGATCAGGTCGGCCGCGCCGATGCGGCTGCGGCGGAACATGCCGCGGCGGTAGAACGGATACAGCGACAGGTACGTCTTCAGCCGCACCCAGTAGCCGGCGAGGCCGCGCGGCTCGAACAGCACGAACAGGATGACCAGCACGCCGAAGGTGGCCGAGTCCAGCACCGGCAACTCGGCCACTTTTTGCGGCAGGAAGGCCTTCACCTGCACGATGATCTGCGGCAGCACGATGAAGAACATGGAGCCGAACACCGCGCCGTGCAGCGAACCCAGGCCGCCGACGAT
>DATNCF010000131.1:0-7837 GCA_035571675.1 Burkholderiales bacterium
GTTCCTGGGGCAGCGGGTGATGCGCGCCTGGTTCCACGTGGTGGCGCGCCGGCGCTCCGACGAGCTGTTCATCCTCAACGTGCTGCTGGTGACGCTGGGCCTGGCCTGGCTCACCGAGCTGGCCGGGCTGTCACTGGCGCTGGGCGCCTTCATTGGCGGCATGCTCATCGCCGAGACCGAGTACCGCCACCAGGTGGAAGAGGACATCAAGCCCTTCCGCGAAGTGCTGATGGGGCTGTTCTTCGTCACCGTTGGCATGCTGCTCAACCTCAAGGTGGTGGCCGACCACTGGGTGGCTGTGCTCGGCCTGTTTCTGGCCGGGGTGGCGCTGAAGTTCGCGCTGTGCGCGGGACTGTCGCGCCTGTTCGGCGCGGCGCCGGGCACGGCCATGCGCACCGGCTTCGGCCTGGCCCAGTTCGGCGAGTTCGGCCTGGTGCTGATCGCGGTCGCGGGCGACTCGGGCATTCTCAGCGGCGAGCTGCCGCAAATCGTCATGGCCTCGGTGCTGCTGTCCATGTTCGCGGCACCCTTCCTGCTCCAGCACAGCGACTGGATGGCCATGCGCTTCACGCGCTCGGAGTGGATGCTGCGCTCGCTGGAGTTGCACCGCGTGGCGGCGCAGACCATCGCCACCGAGCGCCATATCCTGATTTGCGGCTATGGCCGCACCGGCCAGCGCCTGGCCCACCTGGTGGAGCGTGAGGGCATCAGCTACGTGGCGCTCGACCCCGACCCCGAGCGCGTGCGCGCGGCCGCGGCCGCAGGCGAGCGCGTGGTGTTCGGCGATGCAACGCGGCGCGAGACCCTGGTCGCGGCCGGCGTCGCGCGCGCCAGCGCCCTGGTGATCACCTTCGCCGACACCCAGGCGGCGCTGCGCATCCTGCACCACGCGCACGCGCTGAACCCCGACCTGCCGGTGGTGGTGCGCACCCGGGACGATGGCGACCTCGACAGGCTGAGGGCGGCCGGCGCCGCCGAGGTGGTGCCCGAGACCTTCGAGTCCAGCCTCATGCTGGCGTCGCAGACGCTCATCCTGGTGGGCGTGCCGCTGCGCCGCGTGGTGCGGCGCATACGCGAGGTGCGCGAGGACCGCTACAGCCTCATGCAGGGCTTTTTCCACGGCGGCACCGACGAGGCCGATCCCGACGAGGCGCGCGGCCCGCGCCTGCATTCGGTGCCCGTGCGCCGCGGCGCCTTCGCCGTGGGCCGCACGCTCAAGGCGCTCGACCTCGCGCCGCTGGGCGCCTCGGTCACCGCCATCCGGCGCCGCGAGCAGCGGCTGATCGCGCCACCGCCGGACACGGCCGTGGAGGAGGGCGATGTGCTGGTGCTGCTGGGCACCGGCGAGTCGCTGGACGCGGCCGAGATGCGGTTGGTGCGCGGCGTGTCCTGAAAAAACAAAGCCCGCCGAAGCGGGCCTTGTCGGGGGCGGTGTTCGCTTACAGGTTCTTGCAGAGCAGGTACTGATTGGTGCCGCTTTCAACGTAGTTGTCGCCTCCCGGAGGAGCAGCGGCGTTGAGTGCGTGGATGGCCGGATTGGCGCTCGCTTCATAGTTGGCGCGGACCTGCCCACTCGTCGAAGTGCCGTCATCCATTTGCGTATCGACGGCGATGGCGATCTTGTCCGGCAGGTTGCTGGAGCAGATGATGTTGGAGGTGAAGCCCATCCCGCTGGTCTGCACGCCCATGATGCCGTTGGCGGCATTTCCGGGCGGCGCAATCGAGGAGATGTCGGCAGCCGCCGTGGTTCCCCCCACGAACCCGGCTAAGCGCAGATGCCACCAGAACAAATTAACTTCAGGCGTGCCAGCGGCTGCTGCAGCGCCCGGAACATTGTTGTAAACCTCGGGAGCAGTCGCCGCCGCTGCCGCCTTGTTCCATTGACCGTCGCCGTTACCGGCGAGCGCGCCTTGACCTGTCCAGCGTGTTGCCGCATTCAAGTCATCTCCCGGCAGCGCTTTATAGCGGTCTTGGTAAGAATTGATCGCCGCCGTGATGCCGTTGAAGTCGTTCACGATGTTCTTGATCTTGGCCTGAGTAATCATCTCCTGGCCCTTCAGGATGCCGCCCAGAAGCAGGCCGATGATCACCAGCACGATCGCGATCTCAACCAGCGTGAAGCCACTCTGCCGCATAGCCGCCGGCTGTTCGAAAGAGCGACGTGACTTTTTGATATGCATTGCTGCTCCCCTTTTTGGGAGTGACCAAGGTCATTCCCTTATTGCAAGAAAAATGCCAATTTGCCCGCGCCAAAATAGCCCAATTAAACCCTAAAATCAAGCTTTTGGGATGCGTTTTGAATGTCGATTGTTGTAATGTCGTCATATTCGTCGAGAATATGACAACGTGTTGATTTCATGACGCCGTAATTTTTATCGGGCGTTGGCGGGGGCAGGGCCAGTTTTTCCGGGGCGATTATGCCCCATCCGGCTTTCAATTTCCTTGAGATGTTGCTCCAGCCAACGCAATTCTCCCGGGTCCTTGACCTGTCCGCTGGCGATGTAGCCGCCGATCATCAGCCGCGCCTGCTCCAACTCATTCATGTCTTCCAGGATGAACGCTTGCATTTGCCGTGCCCACGCGGGCACATCCGGCCCTGTGGCCAGTGACTGGACCGCGGCGGCATAGCGCCGCGCCAGTTCGAGGTCGTGGAGCTGGTGCTTGGCGATGACCGCGGCCTCGGCCATCCAGCGCCAGCGCCCGTTGGGATCGAGCACGAATTCCCGGTACACGAAGTCCAGCATGCGCCGCACCCTGGCCGGGTCCTGAACGCCGGCATAAATGCGCACCGCGGCATGCAGGGGATACTCGGCGCGGGAATCCAGTTCCAACACGCGCGACAGCCATGCGGCCAGCCGGTCGTAGTCCAGCGCCTGGTAGGGGAGGCGGTTGTCGGCGCGCAGGTCGAAGGCCTGCACGTACAGCATGAGCAGCTTGCCCACCGGAATGGTGTCGCCGAGGCCAGCGAGGCGCAGGGCCGTGAGCGGCGGCGCGGGCGGCAGGTCCTCGGCGCGCGCCGCCGGTGCCGGGCGATTCATTCCCATGGCGATTTGCAGCGCCGCCGCCAGCACGAGCAGCGCCATGACCCAACGGGGCACTTGCGCCAGGCGGCGCTCGTCGCGGGGACTAGGCATTCCGCCGATACAGGTCGAACAGCGACGCCGCCGCAAGCAAGGCGAGGTACACCGCGGCTTGCGCGGACAGCGCGGCGAACTGCTGCGCCCCGGGCGGCGCGCTGAACCACGCGCTTTGCGTCATGCGGTCAAGCCCCGGCAGCAGCAGCGCGATGACGCGCACCACGCCGTCCAGCACTTTGTCGCCAGGCGACGGGTTGCCGGCGAGCGCGGCGTCGGCAAGCAATTGCAGCGTCCCCATGGAGCGCGCGAGCAGGTAGAAGCCGCCGGCCGCCGCCACCGCCGGCATCACCTGGTTGAGCGACAGCACGCAGAACAGGCTGGCCGCGGCCACGATGGCGAGTTCCAGCATCAGCGACAGCGTCCAGTACGCCAGTCCCGCGCCCGGGGCGGCCAGGGCGAGCGGCAGGCTGAGCAGCAGCCCGGCGAGCGCGGCCACCAGCACGTAACCGGCCAGCTTGGCGCGGTAGTAGGCCGCCCGCGACATGGGTTGCGCCAGCAGCAGCTCGGTCACCTTGTCGGCGGATTCGCGCACCATGCTGGTGGCCACGAAGACCACCACCATGAACGCGGCGGCGAAACGGACCAGGGCGGCGGCGACGGCGGCCTCGGTGTCGCCGGCCTCGACCAGCGCCACTTGTCCCAGGAACCGCTCCAGTCCCAGCACGAGCAGCATGCCGGCCGCGACGATCCAGAACAAGCGCACGCGCACGGCCTCGAGCAGGATCAGGCGCACCATGGCCCAGGAGCGGGCGAAGGAGCGGCCCGGGTGGCGGGGCGCGGGACGGTCGAACGAACGGTTCATGGGCCGTAAGTCTATGGCATCATGCGCCTCCAGGCGATCCTGGTTGGCGGGCCTTCGGCCGGACCGGACGCAATCAACAGGCGACGCCATGCAAGACGCGATGACGACCACCGCAGCGGGCCTGCCCGTCCCCACGCTGATGCAGCGTTCCTCCCTGCTGCTCACCCGCTACTGGCGCGTGCCCTTCGTGGTGATGCTGGCGCTGCTGCACATGGCGGCGCTGCGCGGCGGCGAAGATGCCTGGGCCAGGGCGCTGATGCTGGCGCACTTCGGCTTCTTCATCACCTGGCAGCCGTTCATGCGCGGCGAACGCCGCCTCACGGCCGCGCAGACCGCCATCATCGCCGTGGTGGCCATTTCCGTGCTGTTCTACTTCAACTGGTGGCTGCTGGCGCTGTGGGTGAGCGTGCTGGCGGGGATCGTGGGCGGCAAGGTGTTCCTGTTCCGCTCGCCCTGGCTGCGCCGCTTCTACCTGGTGGTGTTCACCTACCTCGTGGCGCTGCTGCTGTTGTGGGTGGTGCCGGGCGGGGTGGTGCATACGACCATGCAGCCGGGCGTGGAGCCCACGGTGCAGTACGGCCTGCCGCTGCTGTTCCTCGCCCTGCTGGTCATGCCGGCCGAGCCCGATTCGGCCGAGACGCCGCAGATCGTGGACTTCTTCTACGCCACCATGCTGTTCCTGCTGCTGGTGGTGCTGGTGCTGGGCGCCTTCGCCTTCATGCAGATCGGGCACCTGGACTACGTCATGGCCCTCATCTTCAGCCTGTTCATCCTGGCGGGGGTGCTGGTGACGCTGTCGCTGGTATGGAACCCGCGCGCCGGCTTCCACGGGCTGTCCATGTACTTCTCTCGCTACCTGCTGTCCATCGGCATGCCCTTCGAGCAGTGGCTGTTCATCCTGGCCGAATTGTCGCAGGTGGAGAGCAAGCCCGATCGCTTCATGAAAGAGGCCATACAGGGCCTCGCGCGCCTGCCCTGGGTGGCGGGCGGCTACTGGCAGACCGCAAGCGACACCGGCGAGTTCGGCGAAGTCACCAAGAACACCGTGGAGTATTCCAACCAGGAGCTGCTGCTGCGCGTGTTCGCGCGCGAGAAGCTCAGCCCTTCGCTGGAGTGGCATTTCCACCTGCTCGGCCAGTTGCTGGGCGAGTTCTACGTGGCCAAGCTGCGCGAGCAGAAGCTGCAGCAGCAGACCTACATCCAGGCCGTGCACGAGACGGGCGCGCGCATGACCCACGACATGAAGAACCTCCTGCAGTCGCTCAACGTGCTGTGCGCCGCGGCGGAAAACACCCAGGTCGCGGAAACCAACGAGCTCACCGCCCTGATACGCCGCCAGCTTCCGGCCATCACCCAGCGCCTGCAGCACACCGTGGACAAGCTGAAAAAGCCCCAGGTCGACGGCACCCGGCTGGTCTCGGCCGGCGACTGGTGGGAAGAATTGCAGCGCATGTACGGCAACAGCAACGTGGAGTTTAGCGCCGGCGCCATCTCGCACGCGGCGCTGTTGCCCAAGGACCTGCTGGACACCACGGCCGACAACCTGCTGCAGAACGCCTTGCGCAAGCGCAAGCTCGACGACCGCATCGGCGTGTCGGCCAGCCTGGAGTGCGACGGCGAGTTGGCCTTCACGGTGTGCGACACCGGCCTGCCCATCGCGCCGGAACTGCTGCGCGGCCTGCTGCGCGAACCGGTGCAGTCGCAAGGCGGTTTCGGCATCGGCCTGTACCAGACCACGCGCCTGGCCGAGCAGGCCGGTTTTACCCTGCGCGTCACCAGCAATGAGGCGGGGCGGGTGTGCTTCACCCTGGGCGGCCCGTTGTCGCGCATCGGCGCCACGGGCGCCGCGGACGACCCGCCCGCCGCCTCCTAGCCCGCCTCAGCCTCCGCCTGCGACGTGGCCCCCTCCGGCGCCGGCCTGCACAGCAGCCAGAGGGCGGCGGCATTGATGAGCAGCCACAGCACTTCCAGGTACAGCAGCGGCATGAAGAAGTTGCGCCGCCATTTGTCGCCGAAGACCAGGAAAAACCCGTCGAAGTAGGTGCCCGAAACGCGCAGCACCGACGCGTAGTTCTCGAAGGGCGGCAACAGCAGCATGACCAGGAGGTTGAGCGCCGCGCCCACGATGACTCCGGTGCGGGCGTCGAGCACGCGCTGGCCCGGAGGAGAGTCGCGCAGCAACAGCCAGCCGAGCAGCGTGTTCACCCCGATCCAGCCCAGTTCCAGCGAGAGCAACCCCCAGTCGATGAGCTTGTTGCCGGGAACGTCGAAGGCGAAGTAGAAGGCGTCGAAGCTGGCCTGGGCGCGGCCCAGCCCGAGCCCGAACGAATCGAAGGGCGGGAACAGCAGCACCAGGACCAGGTTGGCGGTGGCGAGCGCCAGCAGGCGGGCCCGATGTTCATTCATTCCGGTTCATTCATTCCGGTCCATTCATTCCGCTGGGTTGATTCCGGTTGGTTGATGGCGTTGGTGCATGCGGCCTGCCGCGCGCTGAGGGGCGGCGGTCAACCCAGTGCGGCCGGCTGTGCCGGGACGGTGGCGCGGCCCACCAGGCGGTGGACCACGGTGTCGCCCTTGCCCTTGAGATAAAGGGTCTGCGGCGCCTGGAACTCGAAGTGGCCTTGCAGGCGGCGCCAGGTCGCCGCGTCCACGTGGATGGCCCCCGGCCCGCCCTCGGACGTGATGCGGCTGGCGAGGTTGACCGTGTCGCCCCACAGGTCGTAGATGAATTTCTTGCGGCCAACCACGCCGGCCACCACCGGCCCGGTGCCGATGCCCGCGCGGATCTGCAGCCGCGCCGCCCCGAGTTCCGACTCCTGCGCCAGCCAGTCGCGCATGGCCAGCGCCAGCTCCGCGATGGCCTGGGTGTAGCCGCGTTCCGCATCCGCATTCGGTTCGACGTTCAGCCCTCCCGCCACCATGTAGGCGTCGCCGATGGTCTTGATTTTTTCCAGTCCGTGCTGCTCGGCCAGGTCGTCGAAGGCCGAGAACACCCGGTTGAGCATGGAGAAGATCTGGTTGGGCGTCATGCCGGCGGCGAGCTGGGTGAAGTTCACGATGTCGGCGAACATCACGGTGACGTCGGCGAAGCCGTCGGCGATGGTGACGTTGGTCTCCTTCAGGCGCTCGGCCACGGGGCCCGGCAGGATGTTGAGCAGCAGCCGCTCGGATTTTTCCTGCTCGGCGGCGAGCAGGGTGTTGGCCTTGGACAGCTCGACCTCGTAACGGCGCTTTTCCTGCTCCGAGTAGCGCAGCAGAAAATAGACCAGCCCCGAGACGCCGGCGAAATTCAGCATCAGGAAAATGGCGCTGGTCTTGAGCGGGACGTTGGGCCGCGGCTTGACCACGCCCACCAGGTCGTAATCGATGTAGCCGCAGATCGCGAGCAGCGCCACGAAGGCCACGAACCAGGGTATGGACTCGCGCCCACCCAGCACCAGCACCGCCACCACCGGGGCGAGCAGGCCCCACAGCACCACGCCGCTGGCCGAGACGAAGTTGCCGATGGCGAGCTGCACGACGAAGGGAAAGAACAGAAACAAGGCGAGCTGGGCGTAGCTGAACAGCGTGAAGTTGCCGCCGCGGATGTACAGCAGAAAGGTGGCGACGGAAATGATCTGGTAGGTGAACGGCACATTGGCCGAGAGCTGCAGGCCCATGGACCAGTACAGGGCCAGCCAGAACATGGGCGCCGCGGTCATGAGGCCCATGGCGAACACCAGCACCGACTTGCGGATGCGCAGGTGCTGGGGGTCGGAAGGCAAGATGCCGGCGCTGCGCAGGCGAGCGATGAAGGTGGAATTCGTTGTGGTCAAGACGCCCGCCGTCCCCGTTGAACAGGAGAGCACGCGCCACCGCGCCCTCCACTCCCAGGCCCGTCGCGAAGCGCGCCCGGGCA
>DATNCF010000132.1:0-26966 GCA_035571675.1 Burkholderiales bacterium
CGCCGTCACGGCCTTGCTCACCTACGAGCCGGCGCGGCGCGCCATCGGCGAAGCCGCCCCCATCATGGTGGAGATGATCACGCCGCTTGCGGAGGTGAAACCGTTACCGCCCAAGCCGCGCCCGCCCGAACACGTGCCGGCGCCCAAGCCCATGCAGCAGTCCCTCCCGCCCGCTCCCGAGCCGCCCTCCATCGTGACCGAAGCGCCGGCCGCGCCTTCACCCTTGGTGGCGGCAGCCGCGCCTCCCGTTCCGCCCGCGCCCGTCCAGGCTGTCCCGGCGCCGCCCATCACGCCGCCGGTGTACGACGCCGACTCGCTCAACAACCCGCAGCCGGCGTATCCCAAGCTGTCTCGGAACCTGCGCGAACAGGGCCTCGTGGTGCTGCATGTGCTGGTGAACGCTGCCGGCCGCGCCGAGAGAGTGGAAGTGCGTACTTCCAGCGGCTTTTCGCGCTTGGACGATAGCGCGGTGGAAACTGTGAAGAATTCCTGGAAATTCATTCCCGCCAAGCGCGGCGACGAAACGCTGTCGCAGTGGTTGAACATCCCTTTCAATTTCATCCCGTAGAGGCCGAACCGATGGAGCCTGAACAAACGCTGGGCCTGGCCCACTTCCTGGCCCAAAGCGACGCCGTGGCCAAGGCGCTGCTGGCCATCCTGCTCATCATGTCCATCGCGTCCTGGTACCTCATCCTGACCAAGGCCATTGCGGTGATGATGGAAAGGCGCCGCTCCAACCGCTTCCTGGCCGCTTTCTGGGACGCGCCTTCGGTGGATGCCGTGGCCGAGCAGCTCGAGCACCGCCACCCCGACGAGCCGTTCTCGCACCTGGCCTGGCACGCCATCGTGGCTTCGCGCCACCACCAGCGCCACCGCGCCGCGCGCCTCGACGAAGCCGGCGGCTCGGCCGACTTCCTCACCCGCTCCATGCGCCGCGTCATCGACGAGGACACGGCGCGCCTGGAAGCCGGCCTCACGGTGCTCGCCTCGGTGGGGTCCACCGCGCCCTTCATCGGCCTGTTCGGCACGGTGTGGGGCGTGTACCACGCCCTGGTGGCCATCGGCGTGTCCGGCCAGGGCACGCTGGACAAGGTGGCCGGCCCGGTGGGCGAGGCGCTGATCATGACCGCGCTCGGCTTGGCCGTGGCCATTCCCGCGGTGCTGGGCTACAACGCCATCGTGCGCGCCAACCGCGTGGTGCTGGCGCAGCTCGACGCCTTCGCGCACGACCTGTTCGCCCTGCTCACGACGGGCTCGCGCGTCGTGCAGCCCAGTGCCCAGGGCGCGGGACAGCCGGCGGGCCTGGATGCCGCTTCCGGGGCGACCGCGCTGCGCCCGGTCGCCCCCGGCACGAGGCCCTGAGCATGGCTTTCGGAAGCTTCGGCGGCGGCAATGCCTCCACCCCCATGGCGGAAATCAACATGGTTCCGCTCATCGACGTCATGCTGGTGCTGCTGGTGATATTCATCATCACCGCGCCGCTGCTCACCAACGCGGTCAAGATCGACCTGCCCAAGGCGTCGAGCGCCGCCAACCTCACCAAGCCCGAGCACATTTCCATTTCCATCGACGCGGCCGGTGCGCTGTATTGGAATGGCGAGAAAGTGGACCGGCCGGCGCTGCGCCAGCGTCTTGCCGCCGCCTCGAAGCAGCAGCCGCAGCCCGAGCTGCACCTGCGCGCCGACAAGGCCACGCCCTACCAGCACCTGGCCGAGGTGATGGCCGATTCGGCCAAGGCCGGCATGAGCCGCATCGGCTTCGTGTCCCAGCCCGACGACACGCCGTAATCGGCCATGCGCGCCGCATTCGCCTCATGCGTCCTGCTGGCCGGCTTGGCCGCGATCGGCGTACCGGCGCGCGCGGCGGTCGAAGCCGCTCCCGCCGCGGTTCCCCCTGCGGCCCCCGCCGCTGCCTCTGTGGCCCCCGCCGCTCCCTCCGCTGCCCCCCGGGGAAGCCAGGCGACGAGCCAGCCGCAGGCCATTCTGCACCTGCTCGATTACGTGGGCGTGGATTACGCCGGCGCGGTGCGGGACGGCAAGGTCGTGAGCGAGGAAGAATTCAAGGAAATGCAGGAATTCTCGGGGCGGGCGCTGTCGCTCATGAAGGTGCTGCCGCCCAACCCGGCGCGCGAGCGCCTGATCGGCGAGGCCGCGGCCTTCGTGAAACAGGTGCGGGACCGCGCCCCCGCTACGGCCGTTGCGCAATCCTCGGCCGCCCTGCGCGCCACGCTGGTGCAGGCCTACGGCGTGCAGGTGGCGCCGCGCCGCGCCCCCGACATGGCGCGCGGCGCCGCCCTGTACGCCGAGCACTGCGCCGCCTGCCACGGCGCCACCGGCCTGGGCGACGGCCCGGCCGGCAAGGGGCTGGATCCCGTGCCGGCCAACTTTCACAACGCCGAGCGTATGGACAAGCGCAGCGTGTACGGGCTGTACAACACCATCACCCTGGGTGTTCCCAATACCGCCATGGCGGCCTGGAACCAGCTCGGCGAGGACGAGCGTTGGGCGCTGGCCTTTTACGTTTCCAGCCTGGGCACGCCGGCCGAGACGCTGCGCAAGGGCGAATCGCTGTGGAAAGCCGCTGGTAAACCTGACGGGAAAACTCAGGGCGCGGCGCTGCGCCACGCTTTCGCCGACTACGGCAGCCTCGCCACCCAAAGCGCCGAGGAAGTGCGCGCGCGCCTGGGCGCCGACGGCGCCGCCGTGCAGGCGTGGCTGCGCGCCCATCCCCAGGAAATCGAAGCGGGCAAGCCCGGCCCCATCGCCTTTGCGCGAGCGCGCATGGCCGAGGCCGTGGCCGCCTACGCCAAGGGCGACCGCGAGGCGGCGCAGCAACTCGCCGTCAGCGCCTACCTGGAAGGCTTCGAAATCAGCGAGTCCGCGCTGGACAACATCGATCCCGACCTGCGCATGGACATCGAGCGCGGCATGATCGCGTTCCGCGGCATGCTGAAGGACGGCGGCGACGCCGGGGCAACCACTGAGGCCATCCGCGCCGAAGCCAAGCGCCTGGACGACCTCTTGTCCGTAGCCGACGACAAGCTCTCCGGCGGCGGCCTGTCGCCCTCGGGGGCCTTCCTCGCCTCGCTCATCATCCTGCTGCGCGAAGGCCTGGAGGCCATCCTGCTGCTGGCCGCCATCGTGGCCTTCGTGACCAGGACGGGCAAGCGCGAGGCGCTGCCCTGGGTGCATGCCGGCTGGGTGGCCGCGCTGGCCCTGGGTGGCCTCACCTGGCTGGCCGCCACCTATTTCATTTCCATTTCCGGCGCGCACCGCGAGCTCACCGAGGGCGTCACCGCGCTGGTGGCCTGCGTGATGCTGCTGTACGTGGGCTACTGGCTGCACGGCAAGTCGCAGGCGCAGGCCTGGTCGCACTTCCTGCGCGCGCAGGTGGACAGCGCCCTGGAGCGGCGCACGCTGCGCGCCATGGCCGGCATTTCCTTCATCGCCGTGTACCGCGAAATATTCGAAGTGGTGCTGTTCTACGAGGCGCTGTGGGTGCAGGCCGGCGAACCCGGCCACGGCGCGGTGCTGGGCGGCATCGCCACCGCGATTGTGCTGCTCGCGCTGGCCGGCTGGGCCATTTTCCGCTATAGCGTGCGCCTGCCCATCGGGCCCTTCTTCACCGCCATGTCGCTGCTCATGGCCGTCATGGCCGTGGCTTTCGCCGGCCAGGGCGTGAAAGCCCTCCAGGAAGCGGGACTGGTGGCCTCGCAGGCCGTGCCCTTCTTCACCGTGTCGCTGCTCGGCATCTACCCCACCCTGCAGACCCTGGGCGTTCAACTGCTGACGCTGGTACTGGTGGCGCTCGGCTACTTCGCCATGCACCGCACCCCGCCCCGCGAGGTGGCCGGGTCCTGATTCGCCCGCCGCGGCCACGGCTGCGGCCATCGATCTTTCGCTTCAATCCAGCTACCCAGCCTCCGCCAGGTCGCTAAAAACTCAAACAATCTGGAGAGACCATGCCCCGCAACACCCTTCATCCTTTCCGCCAACGGGCGCTGGCGCTGACTGTCACGAAGCTGTTCGAACCACAGCGGCCCGCGGCGGCAGAGACACGCCAACCTCGCGCCGCCGTGTGCGAGCCGCGCACTGCGTGCATGGGCACCCTGCTTGCCTGCCTGGCCGTGGCGCCAGGCCTGGCCGCCGCGCAGTCCGCCGCGCAGCCCTCCCCGTCCGGCTCGGGCGCCACCGCGCCCACCGAGCGCACCCTGCCTGAAATGCAGATCCGCGGCGGCGGCGCGAGCGACGACTACGCCGCCGGCGTCACCACCATTGGCAAGGTGCCCACACCCATCCGCGACGTGCCGCAGTCGGTGACCGTCATGAACCGCGCCGTCATGGACGCGCAGGGCGCCTCGTCGCTCACCGACGTGCTGCGCAACGTGCCCGGCATCACCCTGGGGGCGGGCGAGGGCTCCAGCATCGGCAACAACATCAACCTGCGCGGCTTCTCGGCGCGCACCGACCTGTTCCTGGACGGCGCCCGCGACCGCGGCCAGTACTACCGCGACATCTTCGCCCTCGATTCGGTGGAGGTGCTGAAGGGCCCCTCGTCCATGCTGTTCGGGCGCGGCTCGACCGGCGGCGTGATCAACCAGGTGAGCAAGGTGCCCGGCCTCAAGGCGCGCAACGAGGCAAGCGCCACCGTGGGCACCAACCAGTCGCTGCGCGTGACCGGCGACCTCAACCGGCCGCTGTCCGACACGTCCGCATTCCGCGTGTCCATGATGGCCCAGGACGTGCACAGCACCCGCGACGTCATGCAGAACAAGGACTACGGCATCGCCCCCACGCTGCGTTTGGGCATCGGCACGCCCACCGAGGTGACGCTGTCGGCCTTCCTCACCCATAACACCGACATGCCGGACTACGGCCTGCCGCCGGTGAACGGCAAGCCGGCGGCCGTGGATCCGCACACCTTCTACGGCCTCACCGACGACCGCACCATCCAGGACGTGGCCGAGTTCAGCGCGCGCATCAGCCACAAGGTAGGCCAGGGGCTGACGCTGCGCAACCAGACCCAGTACTCGAGCTACAGCATCGACGCGCGCGAGTCGGGCCCCAACAGCGTGGGCACGCTGGCGGGGGTCGTCTACACGCCCATCACCCCCACCGGCGGCACGCCCACCGGCAACACCACCGCCGTGCCGCCCGGCAGCCTGTTCGTCCAGATCGGATCGCACGACCGCAAGATCAACGACACGTCGCTGTACAACCAGACCGACCTGATCTGGGAGTTCCAGACCGGGACCCTCAAGCACACCCTGCTCACCGGCCTGGAGATCGGCCACGATCGCTACCGCAACCAGAACTACACGCGCAGCAACATGCCCATCGTGTCGCTCACCGATCCGGCCTACCTGGCCACGCCGGCCAACTCGGTGAGCACGCCCGCCAACCTCGCCGAGGCCAGTTCCACCACCTTCGCGCCCTACATCAACGACACCATCGAGCTGAACAAGCAATGGAAAGCGGTAGGCGGCCTGCGCTACGACCGCTTCAACGCCGGCATCAGCAACAGCGTGCCCAGCGCCACCACGCCCGCCTCGGCCAGCCAGGGCATAAGCTTCACCAGCGTGCGCGCCGGGGTGATCTACCAGCCCACCGAGGCGCAGTCCTACTATGTCTCGTACGGCACCTCGTTCAACCCGTCGCTGGAAACGCTCACCGTGACCAACGGCCAGCAGGCTCTGCCCCCGGAGAAGAACCGCTCCTACGAGACCGGCGCCAAGTGGGACCTGTCGGGCGGCGACCTGTCGCTCACCGCCGCGCTGTTCCAGGTGGAGAAGACCAACGCCCGCACCCTGGTGGCCACAGGCGTGTACGCGCCGTCGGGCAACATCCGCGTGCGCGGGGCGGAACTGAGCGCCGCCGGACGCATCACCGAGCGCTGGCAGGTGTTCGCCGGCTACGCCCTGCTCGACGCCCGCATCGTGTCGGCCCTGGACGGCACGCAGGGCAACGTCCCCGCCAACACGCCCAGGAACAGCGCCTCGCTGTGGTCCACCTACAAGCTCACCCCGGAGTGGGAAGTGGGCGGCGGCGCGACCTACATGTCCAACCGCTTCGCCAACAACCAGAACGTGGTGTCGGCCGGCACCTACCTGCGCGTGGACGCCACTGCGGCTTATCACCAGCCGAAGTACGATATCCGCTTCAACATCCTCAACCTCACCAACCGCCTGAGCTACGAGCAGCTCATTCCCTCGGATCAGGGCCGGTCGGTGCCCACCATCGACCGCACGTTGCTCGGCACGGTCACGTACCGGTTCTGAGGTTCTAAAAGGGAGCGCGGCCATGATGCTCAGAATACCCGGGGTGCTCAACGCCGAAACCGCCGCCGCGCTGCGCGAGCGGCTGCTCGCCGCCACGGACTGGGTGGATGGCCGCATCACCGCCGGACACCAGGGCGCGCCGGTGAAGCGCAATGCGCAGATCGCCGAAGGCTCGGCCATCGGGCGCGAACTGGGCGCCGTGGTGCTGGAGGCGCTGCAGCGCCAGCCGCTGTTCATCAGCGCGGCGCTGCCATCCACCGTGTACCCGCCCATGTTCAACCGCTACGACGGCGACATGCACTACGGCGCGCACGTGGACGGCGCGGTGCGGCTTCTGCCCGGCAGTGCGGCCAAGCTGCGCACCGATGTGTCGGGCACGCTGTTCCTCACCCCGCCCGAGGACTACGACGGCGGCGAGCTGCTGGTCGAGGACACCTACGGGGCGCACAGCGTCAAGCTCCCCGCGGGCGACCTCATCCTGTATCCCTCGACCAGCCTGCACCGCGTCACACCGGTGACGCGCGGCGCGCGCATCTCCTCCTTCCTGTGGGTGCAGAGCATGGTGCGCGACGACGCCCGCCGCGCCCTGCTGTTCGACATGGACATGTCCATCATGCGCCTCACCCGCGACCACCCCGGCCACGAGTCGGTGCTGTCCCTCACTTCCAGCTATCACAACCTGCTGCGCATGTGGGCCGAAACATGACCTCTTCCCCGCGACACGCGGCCGCCGGCCGAGCGCGCCGCCTTTGGCTCAACATCCCCCACCCTCGGCGTGCCAAGCGTAGGGGAAATTCGTACGCACGCGTCCTCCAAACCGCCTGATCACTGCCAAAAATTTGGCACCGTTGCGGCGCGATGAAACGGAATCATTCGCATGCGACGCGCAATGCGTGAGGAATGTCACGTTACTGCGTCAGCTTGGCTTGTCGCACACATGGGCCGCGGTTAGTCTGCATTCACGGCAATGCATCGATTTCCGCCGGCCCAGCAAACGGCGGGTGAACGGGGGGACCCCTCCCTCCCCCCGTTCCTTTTTATTCCTCGCGGGAGTTTCGCCGGGGCCGCAACGTCGCCGATAAGCGACACTTCCGCGAGGCTATAATCGCCGCGTGCCTGCCTCCATCACCCGGCTTACCCGCGCCTGCATCCGTTCGAAAATGCGTTCGGAACTGCGTTCGAAACTGCGCGCGCTCATCCTGCTGCTGGCGCTGGCCGCGTGTGTCGACGCTGCCGCGCAGGGGGACTCCAAACCTTCCGCCTCGCACGCCGCGCCCATCCGGCTGTGGCACGCCCTCAGCGGCGTTCCCGAGCAGTCGCTGCTGCGCGTGGTAGAAAGCTTCAACGACTCGCAAGCGGAATTCCAGGTCATTGCCGAGCGCAAGGGCGATTACGGCCAGACGCTGGCCGCCGGGCTGGCGGCCGCCATGGCGGGCAAACGCCGCGGCGGAGGCCCCACGGAGAAGCGCGGCTTGCAACCGGCCGCACTGGAAGGCCCGCAACTGCTGCAGGTATACGACGCCGGCACGGCCGACATCATGGCCTCGCGCGCCTATACGCCCTTGTACCGCCTCGCCGCCGCCACGCGCGTGGCCATTCCCGACGAGCGCCTGAATGCGCCCGGCGCCGGCGCCTATGCCGACGGCGCAGGGCGGCTGCTGGCCTTTCCCCTCGGCAGCGCCACGCCGGTGCTGTACCTGAACCGCGACACTTTCATCCGCGCCGGCCTCGATCCCGACCAGCCGCCCAAGACCTGGTATGCCATGCAGCCCGTGCTCCTCAGCCTGCAGGCAGCCGGATCGAGTTGCCCCTACACCACCAGCCTCCCCACCTGGGTCCACATCGAGAACGTCAGCGCCTGGCACAACAACCCGCTCGCAACCGAGGACAACGGGCTGCGCGAAGGCCGCAAGCCCGAGTTGAACCTCAACGGCCACCTGATGATCCGCCACGTGTCGCTGCTCACCGCGTGGTTCCGCTCCGAGCTGTTCCGCTACTCGGGGCGCGGCAACGAGGGCGACCAGCGCTTCGCCTCGGGCGAGTGCGCCATGCTCACCTCCTCGTCGGATGCGCGCTGGGACATCCTGGGCAAGGCCCGCTTCGGGGTGAAAGTGGCGCAGTTCCCCTATTACGACGATTACAACGACGCCCCCTACAACACCCTGAGCGGCGGCTCGGCGCTGTGGGCCATGGCCGGCAACAGCGCGCGCGAGAACCTGGGCGTGGCGCGCTTTCTTGCCTACCTCGCCACCCCGGCCGTGGCCGCGCAGTGGCAGCAGGCCACCGGAGCCACGCCGGTGACCGAAGGCGCCTACGCGGCGCTGCAGGGCACGGACTACTTCAAGTCGAATCCCGACATGGAAATTGCCCTGCGCGAGCTGCGCGGCTTCCGCTCCGGCGCCTACAGCCGCGGCGTGCGGCTGCGCGCGCTGCCCCTCATCCATTCCATCCTGGACGATGAGCTGGAGAAGGTGTGGCAGGGCGGCAAGGCGCCCATTTCGGCGCTGAACGACGCAGTACAACGCGGCAACGTGGTGCTGCGCGAGGCCGAGCGCGCCGCACCCGTGCGCTGAACCGCCTTCCCGGGGGGGCCAATGCGCGCACGCTGGCTGAAGCTGGCCATGAACCTGTGGCCGCCCTACCGCGGGGCCGGCATCCGCGTCACCGAATTCGCCGACGACTATCGCAGCGCCGAGGTGCGGCTGCGCATGGGCCGTCTGAACCGCAACTACATCGGCACGCACTTCGGCGGCTCGCTCTACGGCATGACCGACCCGTTTTACTTCCTCATGCTCTCGCACCTCATGGGCCGCGCCTACCGCATCGCGCATGCGGGGGCCCGTCTCGAATTCCTGGCGCCGGCAACGGGGACCGTCACGGCGCGATTCGAGGTGAGTGAAGAGCGGGTCAAGGCGCTGCAAGCTCGAGCCGGCAACGGCGAAAGGCACCTGGAGGAGTTTCCGGTGGAGGTGAAGGACGGCAAGGGCGAGGTGGTGGCCAGGATCGTGCACATCATCTACATCCGCTTGAAAGAGGCGCCCGCGAGCCAATGAGCACTTCTGCAAAATGGCCCTTTCCCCGCCTGATCGCACATCGTGGTGGAGGAAGCCTGGCGCCCGAAAATACTTTGTCTGCGATACGCGTTGGACACCAGCAGGGATTCAAGGCCGTTGAATTCGACGTGGTACTGGCCGCGGATGGCGTGCCCGTGCTGTTGCACGATGAAACTGTGGATCGGACCACCAATGGAAGCGGTCCGGTCAATGCATTGGATTCGCGCGCGCTTGCAGGCTTGGACGCCGGGAGCTGGTTCGGGCCCGCGTTCGAGGGGGAGCCGGTGCCGCGCTTCGAAGACGCGGCTCGGCTATGCGTAGCGCTCGGCCTGTGGGCCAACGTAGAAATTAAACCAACAAGGGGCAACGAGCGGCAGACAGGGATTCGCGCGGCAACCATTGCGCGCGAAGCATGGAGGGGAATCAGCCCACCGCCGTTGCTGTCCTCGTTTCAACCGGAATCGCTGGCCGCGGCGCGTGAAGTTGCACCCGAATTGCCTCGGGGGTTGCTATTCGATGCCGTACCGCCCGATTGGCTAGAGCAGTTGCGGGCATTGGACTGCATGGCCCTGCACTGCAATGCCCGGAAATTGGACGAGAAGTTAGCCCAGGCAATTAAGGACGCGGGCTACGGACTGGCTGTGTGGACGGTGAACGACACCGATCAGGCAAGGAGATCGTTCGCCATGGGCGTCAATGCTATTTTCACCGACCGTCTCGATCTGTTCCACCCGGGTGAAGCATGGGACGCTTAGAACAGGGGAAGGAGGAGCTTCATTCCCACGATCGCGAGGATAACAGCCAGCGCGATGCGTACATAGACTCCATTAGCCCTCACGCTGAGGTACGAGCCCAGCACAATGCCCGGAATTGAGCCAAGCAGCAGAGAGCCCAGCAGGACGAAGTTGACATTGCCGAGCGTCATATGGCCCACGCCGGCCACCAAAGTTAGGGGGATGGCATGGGCGATGTCCGTGCCCACCATCTTGGCCGGCGTAAGGCGGAACGGGTAGAGATAGGTCAGCATGACCACGCCGAGCGCTCCGGCCCCCACCGAAGTGAGCGTAACGAGAGCGCCCAGGAACGCGCCAGCCAGGACAGTCAACGCCGGCTGGGCGCTTTTGAACCGCTGCGGCGAAAGCGTCCGCAACCTGCGGCCGACGTCGTGAAGCCTTCGCTGGAACAACATGGCCACGCTGGTCAGCAGCAGGGCAAAACCTAAGGTGAGCAGGATGGGGGTAATGTTGTTCCGTTGCGGAAAGCGGTGGATCAGGAAGAGCGTCAGAACGGCCGCGGGAAGGCTTCCCATGGACAATCTCCGCAGAACCACCCAGTCGATGGAGCCGCTTTTGCCGTGCACCCCAGCTCCGAACAGCTTGGTGGTGGCCGCAAACAGCAGATCGGTTCCGATGGCGGTGCGAGGAGCCACGCCGAACAGCAACACCAGGATAGGCGTCATGAGCGCTCCTCCGCCCACCCCGGTGAAACCGACGAGAATTCCCACCAGCAGCCCCGCCAGAGGATTCAGGAATTCCACGCTGATCCGCATCCAGGTCGGGCAGGCATGCCTCGGCCGGCCACGCTACGGACGAGCGGTCGGTCCAATCAAGCCACCGCTAGAACGGCAATTGGGCATCCGGCTTCACTGCAAGCAACACTTTCCTGAATTCCGCCTCGATCTTCCTGATCCCCGCTTGGTCATCGGCTTCGAATCGCAACACGATGACCGGCGTTGTGTTGGAAGCCCGTGCCAACCCAAATCCATAGGGATATTCAACCCGCAATCCATCCAAAGTTATGACCTGTTCCGCTCCGTCGAACTTGGCGTTCTTCTGCATTTTTTCGATCAGCCGGTGCGGCTCTCCCTCCGCCAGCTTCAACTGCAATTCCGGGGTATTCACCGCATCAGGCAGTCCCTCCAGCACCGCCGACGGATTTGATTCGCGCGACAGGATTTCCAGCAGTCTTGCGCCCGCGTACTGTCCGTCGTCAAACCCGTACCAGCGCTCGCCGAAAAAGATGTGCCCGCTCATCTCGCCGGCCAGCGGCGCATGCAACTCTTTCATGCGTCCCTTGATGAACGAATGCCCGGTCTTCCACATGCTCGGCACGCCGCCGTATTGCCTGATCCACGGAGCAAGTTTGCGCGTGCACTTCACGTCGTAAATGATTTCCTTGCCTGGGACGCGCGACAGCACGTCCTTGGCGAACAGCATGAGCTGGCGGTCGGCGTAGATGATCTTTCCGCTGCGTGTCACCACGCCCAGCCGGTCGCCGTCGCCGTCGAAGGCGAGGCCCAGTTCCAGGTCGTTGTCCTGCACGGCCCGGATGATGTCGCGCAGGTTCTCGGGCTGGGAGGGGTCGGGATGGTGGTTGGGGAAATGTCCGTCCACGTCGCAGAACAGTTCGACGACTTCGCAGCCCATGCGCTTGAAAAGCTCGGGCGCCGTGGCGCCGGCCACGCCGTTGCCGCAGTCCACCGCGATGCGCATTGGGCGCGCCAGCTTCACGTCCGAGACGATGCGGTCGAGGTAGGCGTCGCGCACGTCCACGACCTTGAGGCTGCCGCTGCCGGAAGTGAAATCCTGCTTCTGGATGCGCGTGTACAGCGCCTGGATGTCGGCCCCCGACAGCGTGGTCCCGCCCAGCACCATTTTCAGGCCGTTGTAGTCGGGCGGGTTGTGGCTGCCCGTCACCGACAGGGCGCTGTTGCAGCCCAGGTGGAAGGCGGCGAAATAGGACATAGGCGTCGCCACCATACCTATATCAATGACATCCATCCCGGACTGGCGCAGACCTTCGGATAGCGCCGCGGCCAGCGAAGGGCCGGACAGCCGGCCGTCGCGGCCCACGGCGATGGCGGTCTGCTTGCGCGCCTTGGCCTCGGAACCGATGGCGCGGCCGATGAGGCGCATGCCGTCTTCGGTAAGGGTCTTGCCCACGATGCCGCGGATGTCGTAGGCCTTGAAAATTTCCTGGGGAACAGAGCTCATAACAAGTATTTTCTAAGCAAAGGATGCGGAACGCGCATATTACCGACAATTCCATGACGGCATGGCGATGACAGGGCGTGTTTAGTGGTTCACGTGGCCCTCTCCTTCGGAGAGGGGGTTTTAAAAGCCCGCGGCGCGCTAGCGCCGCGCCGCCGGAGCGTCGGTGCCAAGGCAACGGCACAGCGTAGGCGGCGCACTGCGGCGCATCCGCTGCCCCGTCTTCCCTGGGGCAACGCTCCTTCGCCGCGCCTCGTAGAACAGCAAAAACCCTTGTTTAGGCACTCATGTGGTGCTCGAAATGGTGGAAAACGCGCTCCGGAAGCCAATCCAGCCGGACCGGAAACCCCCGAACAAATCCCACATGCCCCCCATGCTGCGGGAATTCGACTGTCAGCCAATCCGGCAAGCCTTGTGGGTCCGGTAAAGCTCCTGGAGGTACGAATGGGTCGTCTCGGGCATTGAGTACCAATGTTGGTAGCGCAATGCGTGATAGAAACTGGCCTGCGCTTGACCGCGTCCAGTAGTCGTCGGCGCCTGAAAAGCCATGCAACGGCGCCGTCACCGCATCGTCGAAGTCTCGAAACGTGCGCGAGCGCCGCATGGCTTGTTCATCAAAAATGCCCGGAAAGCTCGCTAATTTCCCGGCACTTTTCTTTTTCAGCGTCTTCAGGAACATGCGCGTGTAGACCATGTTGAAACCGCGCGCCAGCGCCTCGCCCGAAAGGGTCAGGTCGAGCGGCGCGCACACCGCTGCGGCTGCGCGCACCCAACGCCTTCCCTCTTCTCCGCGTTCGCCCAGCCATTTCAGCAGCGCATTTCCGCCCAGTGAGACGCCGGCGGCAAACAGCGGCGCACCATCCACGGCACCATGAAAACGCTTCAACATCCAGTCGATGTCCTCGCTGTCGCCCGAATGGTAGGCTCGCGGCAGGCGGTTGGGCTCGCCCGAGCAACTGCGGAAATGCGGCATGGCGAAGCGCCAGCCGTGGCGCTCGGCCTGGCGCGCGAAAGTCCTGACGTAGTGGCTGTCCGAGCTGCCTTCGAGGCCATGGAACAGCACCACCAGCGGCGTGCCGGCCGGCCGCTCCCCGGCCAGCCAGTCCACGTCGATGAAATCGCCATCGGGCATTTCCCAGCGCTCGCGCCGCATGGGCGGCAAGGGCAGGCGCTTGCCGATCAGCGAGGCATAAATGGTGTTGACGTGTCGGTTGCGCGCCCACCAGGGCGCGCGGTAGGCGCCGGGCGCGATGCCCGCCTTCGGCTTGCGCGCGGCGTCAGAATCTCTGGGCACAGCTTCAGTGCTCCGAGGGCTCAGTGCAAAACCTTCGGCCCTGAGGGTTGCACGCGCGGCGATTCCTGCACCGCGGCCGGCGCGGGTGACGCGTGGTGCAGGATCATGCGCCAGCCGTTGGCCGTGCGCAGGTAGGCGTTGGTGGCCACCACGGGGGCGGATGGGCGGGTTGCAAATTCGCGTCCCGGCCCCTGCACGGCGATGTTCTCGTGCACGCTGTGCACGGTGAGCATCATGCCCGACAGCACCACCTGGTGGCTGACCTGCACGCGCAGGCGCTGCCCCGAGGCGAAGATCTGCGCCCAGCTTTTCAGCACGGCTTCGTAGCCCGCCAGGCGCGCGCCGCCGGGGTGGACGCACACCACCTCCTCGTCGTCCGCCCACACCTCCATCATGGCGTCGATGTCGCCGCGCTCCAGGGCCTCGTAGAACGCGGCCTCGGCGTCCTGAGGGCTGGCGAATACGCTTTTCTTCATAGCTGAAGATGGTAATGCAAAGGCCCGCCGCCCGCATGGCCCGGGTTTCATCGCTCCGCCGCATCCGTCTTTCTTGGGTATAGTCAGGTTCGCCCTGCAAACTCACTGAAGGAGGAGGAAACATGCTGTCAGGGGAGAAAATCCTGGTCACCGGCCCGGCCGGCCGCATCGCCTTCGGCATCTGCAAGACACTGGCCGGGAACAACGAGGTGTGGGGCATCGCGCGGTTCAGCGACCCGAAGCAGCGCGACGAGGTGGAGGCCATCGGCGTGAAGACCCGCAAGATGGACCTCGGGGACGGCGACTTCGGCGACCTGCCGCGCGACTTCACCTACGTGCTGCACATCGCCGTCAGCTACGAAAATGACAGCTACGACAAGGCGCTGCGGGTGAACGCCGAAGGCACCGGCCTGTTGCTCGAGCATTGCCGCAAGGCCAAAGCGGCGCTGGTCATGTCCACGGTGTCGGTGTACAAGCCGCATCCCGATCCGTACCACGCCTTCCGCGAGACCGATCCCCTGGGCGACGTGCTGGGCGGCGTGCCCGCGCCTTACTCGGTCACCAAGATCGCCGAGGAAGGCGTGGCGCGCTTCTGCGCGCGCGCCTTCAACCTGCCCGTCACCATCGCGCGCATGGGCTGCGCCTACGGCGAGCGCGGCGGCGTGCCCGCCTGGCACCTGGACGCCATCGCCGCGGGCCAGCCGGTGAACACGCGCTGGGACCCTATGCCCTACAGCCTCATCCACTACGACGACATCAACGATCAAGTGGAGCCGCTGCTCGCCGCCGCCACGGTTCCGGCCACCATCGTCAACTGGGCGGGCGACGAGCCGGTGACCGTGCAGGAATGGTCCAATTACATGGCCGGCCTGATGGGCGTCAAGGCGGACATCAAGGTCACGCCCGTGCCAGGCGCCTCCATCGGATCGGTGGGCGACGCCGCCAAGCGCATTTCCATCACCGGCCGCTGCAAGGTGGACTGGAAAGACGGCTGCCGGCGCATGGTGGAAGCCCTGTACCCCGACCGGCTGGTGAGGCGCTGATCGGGGTCTGTCGAACCCCTGGACGGCCACGCGCGGATTGGCCGTCGAAAGGGGGGGCCACGGCCGAGAGGCGCATTATGGGCACCTACCCTGACGAGCCCGGCCGATGGCAGGAGATGACACTTCCGTGTCGCTCCCATAGGTGAAATGGCGTCCATGCGGGGCCGGGACGGTTCGACGCAGGCGCACAAGCCGCGAGTACTGTGGATGGTGCCTCGGTGCAACTTCCGGTATCTGCCCTTTTTTTCCGCGCCAAGCTTCCATGATGTCGATATTCCGATTCCCAGTCGCTGCGGCCATGGCGTTTGTCGTCATGGGCTATTCCGGCGGCGCCATCGCCCAGGATGACGGTGGAGTCACGGTCCGCCGGCAATCCCGACTTGCCAAGCTCATCTCATCATCGGATATAGAGCAGGCATCCGCTGCCCAGTACCAACAGCTTAAACAGCAAGCGCAACAGCAGGGAGCGCTCGCGGCGCAAAACGATCCGCAGCTGAATCGGCTGCGAGCGATTGCACTGAGAATATTGCCGTTCACGACGAAGTGGAACAGCCGCGCCCAGGAATGGCCCTGGGAAATTAATTTGTTCAAGAGCCAGCAAATCAATGCTTTTTGCATGCCAGGAGGCAAGATCGCGTTCTTCACCGGAATCATTGACACACTTCATCTTACCGATGACGAAATAGCGATCGTAATGGGGCACGAGATTACCCACGCGCTGAGGGAGCATTCCCGGGAACAAATCGGAAAACAGGCCGCAACCAGCCTTGGCGCGAACGTGCTTTCGCAATTGCTGGGCCTCGGCAACGTGGGGAACGCGGTGCTGGGCGCCGGCGCGAACCTGCTGTCGCTCAGGTTCTCCCGGGACGACGAGACAGAGGCCGATGCGATCGGACTGGAGCTTGCGGCCCGCGGGGGGTATAACCCCGAAGCCGGGATTTCGCTCTGGAAAAAAATGCAGCAGGCGACCCAGGGTTCCGCTCCGCCCAAATGGCTTTCGGACCATCCAGCGAACGAAGATCGTATCCAAAGGATTACTCAGCACCTCCCTGAGGTCATGCCGCTGTACGAACGAGCGAAGGCACAGTCACACTAGAACTTCGGGGTTAACGGGTGTTGGCGGCTTGCCCCCGGTCAATGCTTCGATCAGGTTGGTTGCCGCAAGCCGCGCCATGGCCAGCCGCGTTGCATGGGTGGCGCTGCCAAGGTGGGGCGCCAAGACAACATTGTCCAGGCCGAGGAATCCTGGGTTGAACTTCGGCTCTCCTTCGTACACGTCCAGGCCCGCACCCGCGATTCGTTTCGCTTTCAGTGCTTCGACCAGCGCCGCGTCGTCCGCGATTCCGCCCCGAGCAATGTTCACCAGTATCGCCGACGGCTTCATGCGCTCCAGTTGGTCTGCTCCAATGATGTGGTGGTTCTCCGGTGTGTAGGGCAGCACAAGGCACAGAAAATCCGACCGCCGCAGCAGCTCGTCGAATGATACGTAGCTCGCCTTCGCGGCTGCTTCCAGCCCCGGCTCCGGCCGTGTGCGGTTGTGGTAGATCACTTTCATATCGAAGCCTGACGCGCGCTTGGCAATGGCCCGCCCTATCCGGCCCATTCCCAATATGCCTAATGTGGCGTGGTGCACGTCCGTGCCCCACAGCTCGCCGAAGTTCATGCCCGTCCACTTGCCGGCGCGCAGCCAGCGCTCGGCCTCGGTCACCCGCCGCGCCGCGGCCAGCATGAGCGCCCAGGCCATGTCGGCGGTGGTCTGGTCCAGCACGCCGGGCGTGTTGGTGACCAGGATGCCGCGCGCCGTGCAGGCCTCGATGTCCACGCTGTTGTAGCCGACGGCGGCCAGGGCCAGGACTTTCAGGCCCGGCGCCGCGTCCAGCGTGGCTGCATCGATGGGTTCGCCGGGGAAAATCAGGGCGCCCGTCTTGCCGGCCAGGCGCGCGCGCATGCCATCCGCGTCCAGCGGCCGGTCTTCGTTCTGGCGGTCCTCGACCTCGAAATGCGCGCGCAGGTCTTCGACCACCGGATCGAAGGTGCGGCGCGAGACCAGGACTTTGAGTGTCATTGATGGCCCTAGCGGGGGTGCCAGCCCAGCGTGGCCATGAGCACGGCAAAGCCCGCCACGTAGGCGAGTATCACATGCCAGCCCGCGCGCAGCCACGCCCACACCGACTTGCCTTCGGGGAACTGGTTGGTGAGCGCCACGCCGGCCGAGGAGCCGAACCACAGCATGGAGCCGCCGAAGCCCACGGCGTAGGCCAGCGCCCCCCAGTCGTAGCCGCCCTGCTTGAGCGCGAGCGCGGTCAGCGGAATGTTGTCGAACACCGCGGACACGAATCCCAGGCCCAGCGCCGTCTGCCAGGCGGCGGCGGGCAGGGCCTCAACCGGCATGAAACTGGCGGCCAGCACCAGCGCGAGCAGGAACACGCTGCCCTTGAACGCCGCGGGCAGCACCGCCCAGTCGGGCCGGCGCAGCGGCGCCGAGGCGAGCAGGGCCAGCCACACGGCCATGCCGATGACCGGAAAGCGGCTCGACCATTGTGGATGGCGCCAATTGACCCATACATTGGCCGCGACGGCGATGCCCAGCATGGCGATGATGATCCCCACGCGCACCCTGTCGACCGGCGCGCGTTCCCCCGCCTGCCGTGCCAGGGGCGAGTGGCGCTGCTGCTGCAGCGACGCCGGCACCCCGCACACCACCAGCGCCACGATGGCCGCGGCGTAGGCATGCAGCACCTCGCGCGGATGCACACCGCTGATCCACATCATGGTGGTGGTGGTGTCGCCCACCACGCTGCCCGCGCCGCCGGCATTGGCCGCGGCCACGATGGCCACCAGGTAGCCCACGTGCACCCTCCCGTTGAAAAGCTGATGGGCCATGGCGCCCCCGATCAGCGCCGCCGCGATGTTGTCGAGAAATGCGGACAGCACGAACACCATGGCGAGCAGCGCGAAGCCGCCCTTCCACCCCTCGGGCAGAAAAGCGGGTAGCGCCGCCGGCACATTGCTCTTTTCGAAATGCCGCGCCAGCAGGGCAAAGCCGGTCAGCAGCAGCAGCAGGTTGGCCAGCATCACCCATTCCGCAAGCAAGTGCGACCACAAACCGGCGAAACCCGAGGCGCCGCGAACGCATGCGCAACGAATGTAATGAACGAGGATGAGGGCCAGCCCCGCCAGCGCCACGGCAAGCGAGTGCCTGTGGAAAATCGCGATGCCGAGAAGAGTCGCCCCGAAAAGAATGAACTCGGCCGGAATGCCGGCGATCCGCACCACTCAGCCCCTACTGCGCTTCTTGGCCGGGCGAAGCCTGCTTCGGCGGCTGGGTCATGATGAGGAACACGGCATAGCCCAGCCAGGAAAAAAGGCTGGTGACGATGAACCAGCCGAATTTCGCGCCGCCGTGGGTGCGCTTCGAAAAAAGCACGAAAATGGGCGGCAGGGAGAGGACGATGCAGACAACGAGGAACCAGATCAGCATGCTCGCGCCCGCACCCATGAGCCAGGCGGCCAGTTCGTCCGGCGACATGTTCAGCACAGCCTGAAAGTCCATCATTCCTCCGCGATATCCCTTATCGCACCGCCGCACCATCGGTGGGCGAACTGGCCTGGCCGCGCCCATTGTAAAGCACCTCGCCACAGCCGCCCCCACCCCGCGCTCTGCTCCCGACGTCGCCTATTTGGCCGCTATGTGTGCTTGGGCACAGAAGGCCCTCTGCACAGGCTATACGCTGCAAGGGTCGCAAAACCGGGAGCAGCCATGCCACACAGCGCCAGCCGCAGCCGCCGTTCACCCGCCGATGCCATGGCCGGTCGCAACGCGGAACGAGCTCTCCTTATGGCCAGCGCCTTGGCTACTTGGGATGATCGCGTCAGTGAAAGCATTTTCGATGTCGACGATGAGCGCGCCACGGTCGAAATGATCATGCGCGGCGCACATAGCCACGCTTCCTGACATGGCCAAGATTCCGATGCCCGGCCGATCCTCCTGTATCGCCGCGCTTGTCGCCTTCGTGACAGGCATCGCATGGACAGCTCCGGCTGGAGCTTCAAGACCCATCGCAATCGGCCGGACGACGGCCATGCCGATGGTCGCCGCGCATGTCGACACGTCGTTATTGCTGGCGGATGCAAGTCCGGCGGTCCCCATCATGCCTCTAGGGGAGCCTGTCGCTGGCGCCGCGGGTCCCGCATCCGCGACTGCCCCGGACGGGCTGCTGATCGCGGCCACCCAGGCGGTGATCGCCGGTCTCAGGCAGGAGCGGAATCTCCAGGCAAAAAGCCCGGGGAAGTTCACCGAGCTGGTCGAGTCCAGCATCCTGCCGCTGTTCGACTTCGGCCACATGACCCAACTCGCCCTGGCGCGCAACTGGCGCCTGGCTTCGGCCGAACAGCAAGGCGCGCTGGTCGTCGAGTTCAAGGCCTTGCTGGTGCGCACCTATTCCACGGTGCTTGCGGGTTACCGCGATCAGGCCATCCAGTACCGCCCGTTGCGCGTAGGCGCCGCCGACACCGAGGTCACGGTGAAATCCGTCATCAAGCAACCGGGCGCCGAGCCGCTAACCATCGACTACGACATGGAAAAGACCGCGGCCGGCTGGAAGGTCTACGACATCAAGATCGCGGGCATCAGCCTGATCACGAACTACCAGGCCGAATTTTCCCAGATCATCCGCGACACCGGCGTGGACGGTCTGATCAGGGTGCTGTCAGCCAAGAATCACGCCGGAAATCCCCGGCTGAGGTCCGATAAAGGCGGCGCCCGGCACTTTGTTTTCCTGTATGCGGTGATGCCCGCAACCTACCTCGGTTCACGCTAGCGTGACAGGCGCTTTGCCCGGCATCCCGGCGGATCAGACCGGGACCTTCCTCACATCGTCAGTCAACTCAATGAGCGCCAAGCCATGAACATAAATCTCGCCCTTGCTCCCCTGGTATCCCTGATCGCCGGAATACTCATTCTCATCATCCCGCGGCTGCTGAATTACATCGTGGCGCTGTATTTGATCGTCATCGGACTGATCGGCCTGTTCGGGGCGGGCAGTCTTCATATCTGATTGGCGGTCGACTTACGACGATAGCGGCGGTACCCGCAACCATGCTTCGGGACATTCGCTGACGTAAGGAAAGTAAGATTTGGTGCTTGCGCAGTAGAACCAGGAGAACCCCTGCGACCGCCCGGTCGCCGAGGTTGTTATCGTGACATCCTCCGCATTGTTATTTTCCGGAGTCCGCAGCGGGCCTGAGGCGAGGCTATTGGGCAACGGCACGAAGTAATAAGAGGAGGGGAAGTAACCCGGTCCTATGGTGGGAAGACCCAGGCCTATCCCCAGGCCCATGCCCGGCCCCACGCCCACCGTGACTGCTGCGCCCCGATGGGCGTCCCGATGGGCGTCCCGATGGGCAGCGCGATGGGCAGCGCGATGTCCACCCTGGCTTTGCGCCAAAGCCGGACCGGCTGGCATTGAAGCTGGCATTGAAATCAGGATCAGCAACCATACGGCCGGTCTTTTCAGCATGTCGGAGTCTCCGGCAAATTGCTTCATGAGGGGGAAGCAGGAATAGCAATGTCCACAGCAGGTTAGGCGCGGAATGCGAGCCGTTTCTGTTCGGAAACGAACATTGCGGTCGCGCCCGTCGCATCTCTCCCTTATGTTGGACAACGCACAGAGCTGCACGCCAAGTTGCGGTAATAATCGATTGCGCGCAGCATACCCTCAGACATCAGGCCCCTGCCGCTGACAGGGGCATAAGAGGGTCGCCACTGTGACTGCCGGACCGGGCTTGAGACGGGTGTTCACTCCTGATTCGCCGCGCTGGCGACGGCTTGGGGCCGTCGCCGTGCTGCTGTGCGCGTTCTTCATGCAGTGCTCGGATCTGCGCGCCGAACTGATTTTTCGCAGCGTGGAGCGCATCAATGGCGCGCCGGGCTGGTCGCCCGTCAGGAGATACGGCAATCCGTCGGATATCGCCTATCCGCGGCTCGCCGCGGATGGCGCGGTCGCGTTCAGCGAAGAGGTACGGGTTTCCCTCATCGGCGAGATCACGCGCCGCGACGCGGAGGACGCGATGGTCATGGCCGTCCTTATCACGAGTGGCAGGCAGACCCTAGCGGACAACCGCGTCCGGCTTGCCGGAAATGGGGGCGACATCGACGCCGCGATGGCGGTGGGAAGGCTGTTGCGCAAGCTCGGCGTCTTCACCTTTGTCAACGGGCAGGACCAGTGCTTCAGCGCCTGTGTGTTCGCGTTCATGGGAGGGCAGCGGCGCAGCGTCGAGGGGCGGCTCGGCATTCACCGACCGTTTTTCCCCTTCACCGAGAATCTGCCGGACCGCCAGGCTCAGTTCCGCCACCTGCAAAAAGTCCTGAGAGACTACGTCGAAGAGCTGGACTTTCCCTCCTCCCTGTACGAGGCGATAATGCTGGTGCCGCCGCAACTGATCCAGATCGTCGCCCCGGCGGATCTGAAAAGGTTCTATCTCGACGGGATCAGCCCGTCGTCCGAGGACATGGAAGATGCCGCCGCGGCAAGGCGCCTGGGCCTGTCGATGGTGGCCTACCTGCAGCGCAAGGCCGCGGCGCCAGATTGCGCCGGCTCCCTAACCGGCGCAGGCCGATGCGACGCCAGTGCGCGGGAAATGGCAACTGGCGGCGGCGCATCGAACACGCGGGCGGGCCCGAGAAATGCGCCGCCTGTTCAATATACCCCTAGGCTCGCGCGCGCTGCTGCAGATCCTTGACGATGCGGTAACAACTGCAGGCGGCTGCCTCGAGCTTTACGGGGTCTTCGATCCGAATCTTGCCGCGGCTGTAGTGAATCAATCCCGCCGCCTGCAGACTGCCGGCAGCCTCCGTAACACCTTCGCGGCGCACGCCCAGCATGTGCGCCAGGAATTCATGGGTCAGCAGGAACTCTTCTGAATG
The DNA here is from genome assembly GCA_035571675.1 of Burkholderiales bacterium. Classification (GTDB taxonomy): domain Bacteria; phylum Pseudomonadota; class Gammaproteobacteria; order Burkholderiales; family SG8-39; genus CAIYPG01. The sequence goes on from DATNCF010000132.1 coordinate 22,059, forward strand.
CACCCGGTCCCGGGTCATGAGCAGCCAGCGCGCCAGTCGCGGCTCCGCTTCGTGGAAACGGTTGCATGCGGCGGTTTGCGAAATTTGCGCCATCAACAGGTGGTTGTAGCGGAACAGCGCCTGCTGCAAAGGTGCGCTCTTGCGGAATTCGGCGCGAAACCGCGCCGCGCTCATGCGCACTGCCGGGCCGCCCCCCTGCACCAGGGCGCGGACGGCCGAAACGCCGAATCCGAGCGCCATCGGCATGCCGACCATGCCCTCGTTGCCAACCATGCCGACTTCCAGGGTCCGGGCCTTGTCGACCGCGGTCAGAAGGGAAACGAGGCAGTGAATGGGAAAATAGACATGCCGGATGGGGCCGAGCGGCTCGTAGAGCACCTGGGCATACTCGAGCTCGACCGGCTCGAGTACGGGCCGCATGCGCTCGTACTCCTGACGCGGGATGGCCGCCAGCAGGTCATTCGCGTAGCGGGCTTGCGTGCTTGACATGTCGTCAGGGTACAGGCGGCGCTCGCTGCCGTATGTGCGTTGTCACACGCATGACACCCCAGTGGGACCGGTCCTTGCCAGTGAACGGTTCTTGCCGGTGAGCGGCCCTGGAATGACCGGCGCCCACTATGTACGGTGTCGCACAGAACGCCCACCGCGGGCAGAGGACACTGGCGGTTACGAATTCAAACCGCGATGTGCCGGCATTCCGCGGCGCATGCAATGGCGAGCGGAGACCGTATATGAACGGCGCAATGAATGATTTGGGGCGATGCGGCGACATCCAAAGCCTGCGAACCGCGCTTGTCCATCTTTGCTCGGGATTTGGACCGTTGTCCAATCTGGAAATCCTGACAATGAAGGAAGCCGGCAGGCGCCGGGCGGTTTGCCTGCTCCGACTGGCCTCGATGGAACGGCAAAAGGAATTGATGGCGACGCTCGGTGCATCCCGCTTTGGCGATCAAGCCTGCGTCGTCGTCGACATGCCGCCGCAGGACCAGGCACAAGCATAGCCACGCGGCCTCGGTATGTTCGCAAGCGAACCGAGCATTTCCGCAGAGTCGTCTAGCCTGCTGCAGGGCTGACGGCTTACTCGCGGCGATTCGCTTGCGGGAGGGCGCGATCCAACAAAACGAGGAACAAAAATGAGCATCGGATTGATTATTCTGATCGTCCTGGTTCTGGCGCTGGTGGGCGTCATCCCGACCTGGGGCCACAGCAGACAATGGGGTTACGGTCCCAGCGGCGGCGTGGGCCTGATCCTGGTCATCGTTTTGATCCTGTTCCTGCTGGGCAAGATATAGCCGTTGCTTTCATCGCGCCGTGCTCGGCGCTTACAACAGGAGTTATGACGTGAACAAAGACCAGATAAAGGGCGCGGCCAAAGACGTTGCCGGCAAGATCCAAGAGGAAGCGGGCAAGCTGACCGGAAGCAAGGAACAGCAGATCAAAGGCCTCTCGAGACAGGTTGCCGGGAAAGCGCAGAAGAAGCTGGGTGACTTCAAAGAGGCTGTCAAAGGCAACAAGAGTTAGCCGCGCGGCACTCATGTTCCCGGTCGTGGAGAGCGCCGCTAGGCGTCATTCACGACGATGATCTGCACCCGATACGGCCCATGCGCGCCGAGCACAATGGTCTGCTCAATGTCCCCGGTGCGCGATGGCCCGGATATGAAGCTTACCGCGCGCGGCGGTTCGCCCAGTTCCTTCCGCAGCAGGTCCCAGGCATCCTCCATGTAGGGCACGATGCGGCTCCTGTTCACGACGGCAATGTGCGTCTCGGGCAACAGGCTCACGCTGCCGGGACGGCCGGGGCCGGACACCAGCATGAGCGTGCCGGTCTCGGCAATGGCCGCAAAACAACTGGTCACACCGACGGCATCGGCATCCACCGCCGGCCGCGCCTGAAGGTTCAGCCCCGCCGCATTCCAGTCGAGCGATGCCAGATCATCGGTCATGCAGCCGGAAAGAGGCAACTGCAGCGACCGCAGAGACTCCGCGGCAGTCCGAGGCACGGAGGCAGGTGCGCCCACCTCCACCACGGTGCACTGCATGGATTCCGCCCCGGCACGAAAGCGCACCAGCAAATCCCCCTCGATGGGGCGGCGCGGGCCGCGCGAACGGGCATCGAGATAGCGCTGCAGCCCGGCAATTTCCGCATCCGGCGACGCGCCCCAGCGCCCCTGCGCCTTGCGAATCCGCGCAAGGATGCTACGGCGTGCAGAATCAGAGCTGCCAAGGCTCATCGGAGTGGCCTCCACTCCCTTCCCCCCAGGGGAAGGGCCGGGGATGGGGCAACGAGAAAAATCAGCTGACCAGAAACAACCTTCTGACGAGCATCAACCCAGCGCTTTGACAATATCTTCGACTACCTTTTTTGCATCGCCGAATATCATCATGGTTCTGTCCATGTAGAACAGCGGATTATCCAGCCCCGCATACCCCGACGCCATGGAGCGCTTGTTCACCAGCACCGTGCGCGCCTTGCTCACCTCCAGGATGGGCATGCCGTAGATGGGCGAGCCCTTCTGGTGGGCGAGCGGGTTGACCACGTCGTTGGCGCCCAGCACCAGCACCACGTCGGTGTTGCCGAAATCGTTGTTGATGTCCTCCATCTCGAACACCTGGTCGTAGGGCACCTCGGCCTCGGCCAGCAGCACGTTCATGTGGCCGGGCATGCGGCCCGCCACGGGGTGGATGGCGTAGCGCACCTGCACGCCCTTCTCGGCCAGGAGCTGGGCCATTTCCTTCACGGCGTGCTGGGCGCGCGCCACCGCCAGGCCGTAGCCGGGGACGATCACCACCGACTCGGCGTTGGCCATCATGAAGGCGGCATCGTCGGCCGAGCCCGACTTGACGGTTTTCTGCTCGGAGCCCTTGGCCGCGCCGCCCTCCTCCGTCCCGAAACCGCCCAGCAGCACGCTGAAGAACGAGCGGTTCATGGCCTTGCACATGATGTAGGAGAGGATCGCGCCCGAGGAGCCCACCAGCGACCCGGCGATGATGAGCATGGTGTTGTTGAGCGAGAAGCCGATGCCGGCCGCCGCCCAGCCCGAGTAGCTGTTCAGCATGGAAATCACCACCGGCATGTCGGCGCCGCCGATGGGGATGATGATGAGCACGCCCAGCACGAAGGCGATGGCGGTCATGGCGAGGAACGGCGTCCAGGCCTTGTCGTCGGCGAGGAAGAACGCCACGCCGAACCCGATCATGACCAGGGCGAGGAGCAGGTTGATGGCATGCTGGCCGCGGAACACGATGGGCGCGCTGGAGAACAGCCGGAAGGCCTTGCCCAGGCCCGCCAGCTTGCCGAAGGCGATGATGCTGCCGGAGAAAGTGATGGCGCCCACGAAAGTGCCGATGAACAGCTCCAGCCGGTTGCCGCGCGGCAGGGGATTGTGCTCGCCGAAGGCGCCGGGATTGTCCACCACGGCCATGGCGATGAGCACCGCGGCCAGGCCCACCAGCGAGTGCATGGCCGCCACCAGCTCGGGCATCTGGGTCATTTCCACGCGCCGCGCGACCACGGCGCCGATGGCGCCGCCGATCAGCATGCCCCCCAGGATGAGCTCGATGCGGCCGTGCACCACGATGGCGAAGGTGGTGATCACGGCAATGGCCATGCCGGCGATGCCGAAGGCATTGCCGCGCCGCGCCGTGGCGGGCGAGGACAGGCCCTTCAGCGCCAGAATGAAGCAGACCGAGGCGACGAGGTAGCAGAGAGCGACTACGTTTGCAGACATGCCGTGACCTGTTTTCCTAGTTCTTCTCGGTCTTCGACTTTTTGCGGAACATTTCCAGCATGCGCCGCGTCACTAGGAAGCCGCCCGCCACGTTGATGGCCGCCAGCCCCACCGCGATCGCCCCCATGACCGAGCCGAAGTCGATGGCGGGCGCGCCCGCCGCCAGGATGGCGCCGACGATGATGACGCTGGAGATGGCGTTGGTCACGCTCATCAGCGGGGTGTGCAGCGCCGGCGTGACGTTCCAGATCACGTGGTAGCCGACGAACACCGCCAGCACGAACACCACGAGGTTGATGATGGTGGGGTCGACGGTGCCTGTCATATGCGGTCCTTGAGCCTCATGCCTTGGCCACGACCTCGCCGCCGTGCGTCATCCTGCAGGCGGCCACGATGTCGTCCTCGAGATTGATGGCGAGCTTGCCGTCCTTGTCGAGGATGAGCTTGAGGAAGTCGAGCAGGTTGCGCGCGTACAGCGCCGAGCTGTCGGCCGCCGCCAGCGCCGGAAAATTGGTGTAGCCCACCAGGGTGACGCCGTGCTTCACCGCCACCCGGTCGCGCTCGGTGAGCGGGCAGTTGCCGCCCTGCTCGGCCGCCATGTCGACGATCACCGAGCCCGGCTTCATGGACTTCACCATGTCCTCGGTCACCAGCACCGGCGCCGGCCGCCCGGGAATGAGCGCCGTGGTGATGACGATGTCGGCGGCCTTGATGCGCTCGGCCACCAGCGCCGCCTGGCGCCGGCGGTAGTCCTCGCCCATGTCGCGCGCATAGCCGCCCGCGCCCTTGGCCAATTCGCGCTCGGCCTCGGTGAGCGGCACCTCGATGAACTTCGCGCCCAGCGACTCGACCTGCTCCTTGGTCTCGGCGCGCACGTCGGTGGCCTCCACCACCGCGCCCAGGCGCTTGGCCGTGGCGATGGCCTGCAATCCCGCCACGCCCACGCCCATGACCACCACGCGCGCCGCCTTGATGGTGCCGGCGGCCGTCATCAGCATCGGGAACAGGCGCTGGTACTTGTCGGCGGCCATCATCACGGCCTTGTAGCCGGCCACGTTGGCCTGGCTCGACAGCACGTCCATGCTCTGCGCCCGCGTGGTGCGCGGCGCGGCCTCGAGCGCGAAGCTGGTCAGCCCGGCCTCGGCCAGCCGCTGCAGGCCCTCGCGGTCGAACGGGTTCA
>DATNCF010000133.1:0-5373 GCA_035571675.1 Burkholderiales bacterium
TCGCGGCGCGTCACCCTGCGTTCGGGCAGGGGAGCATGCGGATGGGCGGGGGCGGCGGGAGAAGAAGCGACAGCGGAAGCGGGTGCGGTCATGCCCCCATTATCCCAGCCCTCGCCTCTTCTACGGTATCAAACATCCGCGTGCGTGTAAGTGTTTGTATCCGGTGCTCAGATGTTGATCGTTGCCGTTTGCGGTGTCAGGCTTTTGAACGCCGTTGCGCCAGCATGGCGGCAAGCGCTAGCAAGGCCAGCACCGTCACCGCCACGCCGTATTCCAGCGCCGTGCGGTACACACCGCCGCCGTGCATCACGCGAAAGCCGCCGATGACCGCCGGCACGCCCAGGGCGAAGTACGACACCACGTACACCAGCGACAGCACGCCGGCGCGCTCGTGCGCGGCCGCGTGCGGCATCACCGAGCGCACCGCGCCCTGGAAGCCGGCGCCGAAGCCCGCGCCCGCGATCACTGCGCCGACGAAAAAGATCAGCGTGGAGTATTCGACCAGCCCCGCCAGCGTCACCGGCACGCCCGTGGCGAGCCCGCCCGCGCCCAATGCCATCATGCGCGGCCCGGCGAAGTTGCGCAGCGCGAGCACCGCCAGCCCGCCGCTGCCGGCCATGGTGAATAGGGTCACGCCGCCGATGAACAGCGAGGCCGAGCCGGTCAGGATGCGCAGTGCCGCGGGCCCCAGCGACGCATAGAAGCCGGCCAGCGCCCACACCGCCACCAGCACCGGCACGGCCGGCACCAGCGCCTTCATCACCGCGGGCGGGAACTGAAATTGCGGTCTCAGCGAGGCCCATGCCCCGGCGCGTCCGCCGGCCGTCTCGGGCATGAACATCACCGCGACGCCCTGTACGACGAAGACCACGGCAAGCAGCAGATACACCAGGTGCGTGGGCGCGGGCAGATACTGCGCCATCACGCCTCCCAGCAGCGCGCCCAGCGCCGTGCCCATGATGGGCGCCACCGCATTGGCCACCGTGCCGCGGATGCGGTCGATGTCCAGCATGGCCGCGCCCACGGCGGCGGCGGCCGAGCCCGTGGCCACGCCCTGCACCACGCGCGCGATCAACAGGTGATCGACGCTGCCGGCCGATGCGAACAGCAGCATGGTCAACGCCTGCACGAAACTGGCGGCGATCAACACCGGCCGGCGCCCGATGTAATCGGACAGCGATCCGAACACCAGCAGCGCCGCCAGCACGGCGAGCGCGTATACGCCGAACACCACCGTCACCATGATGGACGAGAAGCCCCAATGCGCCTGATACGTGGAATACAGGGGCGTGGGGGCGCTGGACCCCGCCAGGAACGACACGGCAATGGATACCTGGAGATAGAAAGCCATGGCGGGAGACAGGGTGGCCGAAGGGGCTGCCGTCTTCGCGGCGGCCATTCCGGGGCGGACTGAGAGCGTGGAATTCATGTTTTACCTTCCTGAAAACAAATAATTTTTGGCTTACGACATGATCGAACAGACCGGTCTGTCTGAATGGATTGAAGTATACAGACCTGTCTGGTATAGTCAACCCATGAACGCAAAAAAATCCGCCGCTGCCCAATCTGCTCAAACGCGGGTTGAACAACCGCTCATGGAACAGCCGGCGCAGGGCGACAGGCGCTCGGCGCGTGAGCGCCTGCTGGCCGCGGCGGCGGAATTGTTTTACGAAGAAGGCGTCAACACTGTGGGCATCGACCGCGTGATCGAGCGCGCGGGCGTGGCCAAAGCGTCGCTGTACAGCGTCTTCGGCAGCAAGGAGGAACTCATCCGCGCCTACCTGGCCGAACGCCATGCCCTGCGCCAACAGCGCATCGAGGCCAAGATCGCGCGGCACGACAAGCCGCGCGACAGGTTGCTCGCCATATTCGACTACCTGCAGGATCTGGTGGCGGACTCCAGTTTCCGCGGCTGCGCCTTCGTGCGCGCCAGTTCCGAGTCGCGCAGCGGTGACGCGGCCAAGGCCGTGTCGGACGGCTCGAGGGCCTGGATGCGCGGGCTTTTTCAGAGCCTCGCCCGCGAGGCAGGCGCGAAGCATCCCGAGAAACTCGCGCGCCAGCTCGTGCTGCTCTACGATGGCGCAGTGATTTCCGCGCAGATGGACAAGGACTCCGGAGCGCCTGCAACGGCGCGTTCCATGGCCGCCGCCCTGCTAGACGCAGCGGGCGCGCGCTGAGCGTCCCCTGACCAAGAGACTGCATTCGCGCTCCGGCCCGGTTCCGCCCGGCCTCATCGCCGCGTACCGGGCCGCCCACTACCAGGTATTCGACGGCACGCGCCGCTTCACCTTGCGCGTCGACCGCCGCTCGCCCGAATTGCTCGATCTTTATCAGCGCTTGGGCGTATCCAGCGCAGGCTGCATCACCGCGTGCAATCCCTTCAGCCGGAAGTTACGCGAAGCGCAGAATCGCAGGCGCATGCGGGCACTCGAACAATCGGTGGCACGGCTGCGCTGGCCCGCCCTGCCGACTCGCGGCCAGGATCCTCGATGCCATTGGCCCGACGAACCCGGCCTGCTGGTTCTGGGCGCGAGCGCGGACGATGTGTGCAGGCTGGGCAGGCACTTTGGACAGAACGCCGTGCTGATCGCCCAATGGGACGGAATTCCCCATCTTGTATTTTTACGATCGCGATGCGGTCCTGAAACGAGCCGGACACTTCGATCCTGACTCCGTAGAGCCTTTTCACCCCGGGTTGATAAACGGCCGGAGACTGGGCACAAAAAAGCCCCGCGATTTGACCCGCGAGGCATAAGTTTGATGCGGGGGCCGGGACGCTACGAGCAGCGCCGGAGCACCCCTTCCACCATGCCGTTGAACTCCTCCAGCAGATCGCTGTAACCCTCGCGCACCGCCTTCACGGCGATCTGCTGCCAGGATTCGCGGCGGTCGATGGCCTGCGCCGCGGCCGTGTCCGCCGGCAACAGCTTGCGCAGTTCACGGATGGCGTCTTCCAGACTGGTCTCTTGGGCCATCATTTCCACCACGCTCTCCTTCGCTTCCCGGGCCTAGCCCGTCTGGGGACGAGTTTCCTGGTCCTTATCGGGGTTTTCACCCGCTTGCGCGACTGGGTTTCCGGGCCGCCTTGCCATGTCCTTGGTGACGGTCGCGATGGAATACACCAGCATGACCACCATCACGACGCCTGCTATCCACACCATCCACACTGCCGCGTCTCCACGGTTCGTTGTCTCCAGCGTAAGGCCATTCTGATGACAATCTCCATCTCCGCCATGAGCCGAAACTCCTGTTCGAATTCGGAAAAGGCTCCTGTTTTTGTCAGGTGAAAGCTCCTGCTTCCACCAGGATGCAACACCCGTCAAAGGCGGTGCATGCGCGAGCTTGAGCTTGTCATCGGTGAGCTTGCCATTCCGCAGCTTGCCGTCCCTTTATGACGCGGCTTCGAGAGCCGCCCCTTTCGGATGCCCTCTTACCCCCCCGCCGCCCGTCCAAGGGGCCGCACTAAAAACATGAACTGGTACACACCAGAGGCCGCCTGACGCTCCGCTACCGGGAAACGAAGGCGTAGGATTCCCCCGACATCCTCTGTAGCCAATCCTCTGGAGACGTCACCGAATGGGAAGACATCCGTTCAGCGCCCTTGCAACACTGCTGGGTCCGGTTTTGGGTATTTTGTCGCTGTTCTGGAGCGGTCCAGCGGCCGCCGACTGGGCCTGGCTGACCGCCAACGACACTATGACGGCCTACTTCGACATGGGGAATATCCGCCGCTACGAAGGGGGCTTTGTCCGTATGTGGGCGCTGTCAGACCTGGCCCAGCCCCAGTTGTCCGACCCCAACAACAAGTACTTCCGCTCCGCCGCTTCGCAAAGCGAGTTCGACTGCGTGAAGCGCCAGTCGCGCCTGCTGTCCTATCGCTGGTATGCGGGCGGCATGGGCCGAGGCGAACTGGTCTACAGCGATTACGACCCCAGCGGCTGGACCCCCGTGGCCCCCAATACCCTGGCCGCCGCGCTCATGCGCGCCGCCTGCGGCACCGCCATTGACTAGCAGTGTGGGCTGCCCCGGGGTCAGGCGCTGGCCGCCCGGGGTGCAGCGCCCTCCGCCGCCAGGGTGAAATAAAACACCGTTCCCCGGCCGAGCTTGGAGTCGGCCCAGATGCGCCCGCCGTGCTTGGCCACGATGCGCTGCACGGTCGCGAGGCCGATGCCCGTGCCGGGAAACTCCTCCTCCCCATGCAGCCGCTGGAAGGGCCGGAACAGCTTTTCCGCGAAGGCCATGTCGAAGCCGGCGCCATTGTCGCGCACAAAATAGGTCACCGCTTCGCCGCTCCTGTCGCCCACCTGTGCCTGCACGCGCTCCTGCCCCCTCTGGCCCACCAGCGCGCCCACCTCGATGCGCGGATGGTCCGCCTTGGAGGTGAACTTCCAGGCATTGCCGATGAGGTTTTCCAGCGCCGCCTTGAGCAGCCGTGCGTCCCCCTGCGCGCGCAGTTCGTCCCAGATGGACACTTCGACGCGGCGCTCCGGGTCGCGCTCGCGCAGCGCCTTCACCACCTGCCGCGCGATCTCGGAAACATCCACCGGCCCGGGCTGCAGCGTGCTGCGCGACACCTGCGACAGCGCCAGCAGGTCCTCGATGAGCTGGCCCATGCGCAGGGTCGAGGACTGGATGACGTCCATGTAGCGCCGCGCCTCGTCGGGCAACTGTTCGCCGAAATCCTCCCTCAGCATGGTGGCGAAGCCGTCGATGCCGCGCAGCGGCGCGCGCAGGTCGTGCGACACCGAATAGCAAAAGGCCTCCAGCTCGCCGTTGGCGGTCTGCAACTGCACGGTGCGCTCGCGCACCCTGTCCTCCAGCTCGGTGTTCAGCCGCACCACCTCGTCCTGCGTGCGCTTGCGCTCGGCCACCTCGGCCCCCAGCTTGAAGTTGGCCGTTTCCATTTCCGCGCTGCGCCGCTCGATCTCGGCCAGCATGCCGTTGAACGACTCCACCAGCAGGCCGACTTCGTCATCGCTGAGCTTTTCCGCGCGCCGTGAATAGTCGCGCCGCTCCATGACGTCGCGCGCGATGGCGGCGATGGACAGGACGGGCGCGGTGACGATTTTCTGCAGCCACGAGGACATCAGGAAGGCCACCAGCATGGCCGCCAGCGCCACCAGCAGCGCGATGCCAAGGTAGCTCAGCGCGGTGTCGGCGAAATCGTAGTCGCCGCGCAGGTAGACCGTGCCGACGATTTCACCGTTGTCCACCATGCGCCTGAACACCACCACGTCGCGCCCCTCGCTGTGCGCCCCGTCCGCGTCCGGCAAGGGGGGAAAGCGCCCTTCGGCCCCCTCCTGGACATAGGTGGCGAACAGCTTGCCCTTGGCGTTGTACACCGCGGCGGCGCGTATGCGCGGGCGAAAACGC
>DATNCF010000134.1:0-6001 GCA_035571675.1 Burkholderiales bacterium
GGCTGCGGCAGCCAGCCCACGGCCGACAGCAGCGGCAAGCCCGCCGTGGAAGACCGCAACCCGACCCCGGTGATCCCGCCGCCCGAGCGGCCCAGGACCGGGTCGGCCGACCAGTCAGGGGTCACCACCCGGCCGCTGGATTCCAGCGGTCAGGTGGGCAACGAACTCAAGGACCCCAACAACATCCTGTCCAAGCGCTCGATTTTTTATGAGTACGACAGCGACGCCGTGCGCGACGAGTTCAAGCCGCTTATCCTGGCGCATGGCCGCTACCTCTCCTCCCACCGCGGCGCCAAGGTGCTCATCCAGGGCAACACCGACGAGCGCGGCAGCCGCGAGTACAACATCGCGCTGGGCCAGCGCCGCGCCGAGGCCGTGAAGCGCATGCTGGTGCTGCAAGGAGCCCAGGAGTCGCAAGTGGAGGCGGTGAGCCTGGGCAAGGAAAAGCCGCGTTGCGAGCAGTCCGGTGAGGAGTGCTGGTCGCAAAACCGCCGCAGCGATATTCTGTACGGCGGCGAATACTGACCGGCAGTTTCGGCCGCACACGGGAGAACGGCATGGCAGCGCGATATGGGGCCGCATCATCCAGGGGCGCGCCATCGTGGGCGACACAACTGCGGCGGCTGGCGGCGGCGGGCGTGATGCTCGCGGCGCTGCCGCTGGCCGGCTTGCCAGCGACTGCGCACGCCGCCCTGTTCGACGACGACGAGGCGCGGCGCCAGATCAACGATCTGCGCGCCCGCGTCGATGCCACGCAGCGCGTGGTGAACGACCGCCTCGAAAAGCTCGACGCCGCCGTGCAGGACAAGAAGCCGCTGCTCGACCTCGCCGCCATGGTGGAAGGCCTGCGCAGCGACATCGCCAAGCTGCGCGGCCAGAACGAGGTGCTGCTCAACCAGTCGGAAAACCTCGAGAAGCGCCAGCGCGACCTGTACGTGGACCTGGATGCGCGGCTGCGCAAGCTCGAGCAGGCCCAGGCGGCGATACAGGACAAGCTGGCCGCGCCCGAACGCGACGCCGCCAAGGAGAAGGAAGCCTACGACGGGGCGCTCAACCAGTTCCGCCAGAACAATTTCGGCGCCGCCATCACGGCTTTCCAGGGCTTTATGTCCAGCTATTCTTCCAGCCAGCTCCTGCCCAGCGCCCAATACTGGATCGGCAACGCCTACTACGCCATGCGCGATTACAAGAGCGCCATCGCCGCCCAACAGAAGGTCGTGGCCACCTGGCCCGACAACCCCAAGGCGGCCGACGCGCTGCTCAACATCGCCAGCTCCCAGGCCGAACTCGGGGACGCCAAAGGCGCACGCGAGTCATTGCAGCAACTGGTGAAAAAATATCCCGGCACGCCCGCCGCGGAACAGGCAAAGCAGCGTCTGAGCAAACGCTAGCAGGGCCTTGATGCAGGGGAAAATTTCCCTCGCCGAAATGACGGCGCCGGGCAGGCGCAGGAAACGCGGCGCCCTGCGCCGAAAGCGCCCATTTCATTGACCGCCAGACCACCCCATACTAGAATTCGGCCTCTTTTGGAACCGTCAGGTTCGTTTGGGTCGTTAGCTCAGTTGGTAGAGCAGCGGACTTTTAATCCGTTGGTCGCTGGTTCGAATCCAGCACGGCCTACCAGCCTTCTCTCGCAGACAGAGCGGAGGCTCCCGCCCTGTCCGAAACGGCGAAGGCCGGTTTTCCCGGCTACGGCTAAGCTAGGTAGGGCCCAGCCCTGGCGCCTAAGCCCTGTGCTGGCTTGATTCGCCCCGGATCCATCGGCCAAGGTCCTGCAGGTCCTGGCCCAGCCCCGCAACGGTGTTGCATCCGGACAGCATGCCGAGGGAAGCGCCGACGAGCAGCGCTGACAGCATCCGGCGGAACGTTGGCTTGCCCATGGCGGCCTTGATGTGAGGTTCCTCCGTTCTTGACGGATACAAGCTTACCGCCAATCCCGATGGTGATAATAGCGGTCGCCATAGTAGCCGCGATCGTAATAGCCCCGATCATAATAGCCCCTTTCTCGGGGAACCACGATACATCCGGTCAAACCTGTGGCCGCGATCAACGCAGCGATGAGCCATTTCATAACGACACCTCCTGGTGAGTGCTTATATAAACCCATCCCCGCGGGCGGCGCTGTTATTTTTTGTTAACGCCGCCGCCCAGGCTGTCGCTCGGCGAAGACAACCAGCCGGAGGAAGGTCTTGAGCATGAAGACCGGGTTGTCTGGAGTTAGAGACAGGCTATAAGGGGCATGGCGAGGGCGGGCCGATGACAAAACGTCGGGATGACAATCCAAGGCGGTCCGTCAATCAGGCATCGAGTGGCCGTCACCGATCCCCTTCACAATTTCCACTGAGCAATCATGAGCAAAATCATCGATGCGTGGCAACTGGCGGCCGACAATCCCGTGCCCTTCATTGTGTGGGCGGTGATTGTTTGCGCCGTGACCGCCTGCGTCACCTCGTGGTACTACCGCGCGCAGGGGCGGGGGAGGAGACGTTCTATGCGGAGCGCAGATGGAACATCGGCCACGCGCGGCGCGCCCCAGGCGGATTTGCCGCTCCGGCCGTCTCGGCATGCACTTGACCAGCTGAGGCAACTTCTTCAGCAAGGGCTTGAGGGCATACTGAACGCAAGAGTCCAATCCGAGGATGAACTGGCCGAGTATCTTCGATTTTGCGACGAGTGGGATCGGCGCCTTTATAAGCACATGGACGAAAATTTTGCATTGCCCGATGCCATGCATGTGCGCAAATTGGGCGCACTCCCCGAGATCGACTTCGAGGGCGTGGTCTTCAAAAAGCAGCGCATCCGCATGACATGGTTCTGCCGGCGCGAGCAGTTGATCCGGGACATCCTGGAAAAGCATCAGCAGGCCGCGGCCGGCGTTCGGCCGGCCGAGGAGGAAATTGAGCCCGCTGCGGATGCCGCGCTATATGCCGTTTCTAGGTGAGCGTGCCGGCCGGTAAGGCTCTTGCCGCTACGTGCGGCGCATTCCCCGTTGCTGCTGCGGACTCTGCAGTTAGATGGAGCTACGCCGCTTCAAATTTATTTTGTCGGCGCCGCAGCGCCCCACGTCCAGCGCACGGTCAGCACGCTCCACACCTTCCACTGTCCGCACTTTCCGATCGCCGGCCGATTCGCCTGCGCTTCTCCGGGCAGCGTGCAGCCCCCGCTTGCGGCGGGTGAGTTGACCACGGAAGTCTGGCGCAGCGGGTTGGCCTGCCGTTCACCCGTCCAGAACTCGCAGGCGGCGCAGGTGCCGTGGGCCTGGTCAAACTCCATCCGGCCGCTGGGGAAGAAGGACGAATACATGATTGCCTCTACGTAACAAGGGTGGCCATCCACCGCAGCGAGACGATAGTGGCTGCTCAGGCGGCCGTGTAGAGGTTATTTGGCCCATGTCGTTGGATCGCGACGAGCGGCCCTTGAGGGCTCCACAAGAACGACCTTCACGGCGGGCTTCATGTGAAGTACGTCACGCCGAGCCCCGGCGCAGCGCTCCTTGCTGACCGCACACCCGAGTGGAAGAGGGACGGCACGGTCCTAACGGATCATGGCAACCCGCGGGCGATGAGGCCCGCCCGGTTTTCGCTGGCGGTGGGTCCGGTGGGATTGCTGCTCACGGCGGGGCCCTTGCTCTTCCCGCTACTGCTTGGCCGCGGCGCGCAGGCGGTTGCGCAGCTCGAACTTCTTGATCTTGCCCAGGGGCGTGCGCGGGAAGTCGTCCACGTATTCCAGCGACTCGGGCCACTTCTTCTTGGCCAGGCCAAGCTTTTCCAGGTGCGCGCGAATGGCGTCAAGGTCGGGCCTCGCGGTGCCCGGCGCGAGGCGCAGCATGGCATGGGTGCGCTCGCCGGTGCGGGCGTCCGGCACGGCGATGACGGCGCATTCCAGCAGGTTGGGCAGCGCCGCCAGCGCATCTTCCACCTCGGGCGCGCCGATTTTGACGCCGTTGCGGATGATGATGTCCTTGACGCGGTCCACCACGGTGACGAAGCCGTCCGCATCCTGCACCACGATGTCGCCGCTGCGGTACCAGCCATCGGGGGTGAAGGCCTGGGCGTTCGCAGGCGCGTCGATGTAGCCGGCGCAGAGATCGGCGCCGCGGGACAGCAGTTCGCCCGGCGTGTCCGGCGCCACATCCTGGTCGTTCTCGTCCACCACGCGCACCTCGCAGCTGTTCATGACGCGGCCGTCGGTGTGGTTGCGCTTGGCCGAGGAGTCGTCCATGCGCGACATGGTCACGGTGGGATGCTCGCTCGAGCCGTAGCAGCGCTGGCCGAGGATCCCCATGGCCTCGCACTGGTCGGCGAACGAGCCGGCCACCGCGCCGCCGCCGAAGGCCACCACGCCGATGCGCGCCAGGTCCTCAGGCCGGGTGTCGGGGTGGGCGAATATCTCGGCGAGGAAGAACTGCGTGCCCGAGCCCGTGGTGAGGCCGGCCTCGCGCATGGCGGCCAGCGCGCGCCCGGTGTCCCAGTTGTCCATGAGGTGGATGGCATAGCCGCGCAGCGGCGGCAGGAACAGCCCCGACAGCATGCCGCCGGCGTGGGCGATGGGGAAGGGCACCAGGTTGGGCCGCTGCGGAAACGGCATCTGCCTCATGTGGTCGCGCACTTCGAAGCAGATGGAGCGGTGGGTGTGCACCACGCCCTTGGGCTCGCTGGTGGTGCCCGAGGTGAAGGTGATCATGGCGACGGAATCGGGATCGACAGGGGGCAGCGACGCCGGCGCGTCGTCGGCCATGAGCTCCTCGAACAGCCGCATGCCCGCCGGCAGTTGGTCCCGTGCGCAGTCCATGACGTACACGTCCTCGAGGCCGGGAAGCTCGGCCCGCATGGCCTGTATGGCGTCCAGCCGGCCGCCCGTGGGCGATTCGCTGGTGACCAGCACGCGCGCGTGGGAGCGGCGCAAAATCGACTTCAGCTCGCGAAAGCCGTAGTAGGGCGCGACCGGAACGATGACCGCGCCCACCATGGGCACGCTCATCATGCCGATGGCGCCCTCGACGGAATTGGGCACGTAGACGCCCACGGCGTCGCCGGGCTTGATGCCGCGCGCGCGCAGGCCGGCGGCGAAGCGCAGCGCCAGGCGCCGCACTTCGGCGAAGTGGGTGCGCTGCGGCTTGTTCGGAGACCAGACCCTGAATTCCAGGCCGGGCTTGGCGGCCAGGTTGTCGAGCTGCATCTGACCCAGAGTGGTGTCGCTCCACCAGCCGCGCCGCAGGTAGTCCTGGCGCAGCGCCGCCGGCATGGCGCGCAGCTTCCAGGGATCGATGTTCATGCTGCTCATTCACTCCACTCCGCGTGGGGGTCCTCGCATCGTCATCGCAGGTAGCTCATGCCGCCGTCCAGCGTCAGCGTGGAGCCGGTGATGTAACGGCTGTCGTCGCTCCCGCTTTCCTCAGCCGGCGCGGGGATGCGCCGGCTGCGCCACCATGCTACCCTTTAACAGCTTGTCCTGGACAAAAGCAGCCGCGCAAATCAGAAAAGCATGGCGCGGCCGGGCCGGTAACCATCGAGGAGGAAGCATGATGAAGCGACTGATTGCAGTGGCCTTCGCGGCGCTGGCGTTCGCGGCCTTCGGACTCGCCCACGCCCAGCAACCCATCGTGATCAAGTTCAGCCACGTCGTGGCCGAGAACACGCCCAAGGGCAAGGGCGCGCTCAAGTTCAAGGAACTGGCCGAGTCGCGCACCAAGGGCCGGGTCAAGGTCGAGGTGTATCCCAACAGCACGCTGTTCAAGGACGGCGAGGAGATGGAGGCGCTGCAGCTCGGCTCGGTGCAGATGCTGGCCCCGTCGGTGGCCAAGTTCGGCCCGCTGGGCGTGCGCGAGTTCGAGGTGTTCGACCTGCCCTACATCTTCGACAACTACGCGGAATTGCATAAGGTCACCGACGGCCCCGTCGGTGTCGCGCTCTTCAAGAAGCTCGAGAGCAAAGGCATCACCGGCCTCGCCTACTGGGACAACGGGTTCAAGGTCATGAGCGCCAACAAGCCGATTCGCATG
>DATNCF010000135.1:0-2219 GCA_035571675.1 Burkholderiales bacterium
GGGTATCACACCGCCCGACAGGTCCATCATGTCGCTGCTCGCGCCCATTGCATTGCGCGTCGTGTGGCAGGCGCCGCAATGGCCGAGGCCCGCGGCCAGGTAGGCGCCGCGGTTCCACTCGGCCGATTGCGCGGGGTTGTCTTCATGCCGGCCCGGAGTGAAATAAAGCGCGCGCCAGAAGGCCAATGCCGCTTGCGTGCTGTAGGGCCAGCGCAATCGATGCGGGGTATTCGGGCGCTCGACTGCAGGCAGGCTGCGCAGGTAGGCGTAGATCGCATCGGAGTCGGCCCGGGTGACGATCGTGTAGTTCGGATACGGGAAGGCCGGGTACAGCAGGCGCCCGTCGCGGGCGCGGCCGTTGTGCAAGGCGCGCCAGAAATGATCGGCCGACCAGTCGCGCAGCCCGGTGGCATGCGGCGTCAGGTTGCTCGCGTAGACCGTGCCGAATGGCGTGTCGATGGCCCGGCCCCCGGCAAACGGCGCCCCGCCGCGCTCGGTGTGGCAGGCCACGCAATTGCCCACGCGCGCCAGGTAGGCTCCGCGCGCCACGGTTTCACCGGCTGGCGGGGTGAGCGGCGGCGCGTCGTGAATCCTGTCTTCGCCCCTCAAGTTAAGGTACAGCACCAGCGCCGCCAGCACCAGCGCTCCGACCAGGATCGCTCCCAGCAGCCGTCTCATGGCTGTTGCCTCCCGGCCGGTCGCAATGCGCTGCCGCAAGCGATCGTCGGTGTCCAAGGCAGCGACTCCACCGGCGTGGCAGGCGACGGCAGCGGCTGCGCGGCCAGCCAGTTCGCCACGGCGTTGAGGTCCTCAGGCGTCAATTGCCGCGCGATCTCCGCCATGCAATCGGGGGCGTGGGCGCGGCGCTGTCCGGTCCTGAAGGCGCCCAGCTGCGAATTGAGATAGTCGCGCGAAACCCCGAGCAAGCCCGGTGTGTTCGGCTTGACCCCGGTCAGCGCCGGGCCGTGGCAATGCGCACAAGAAGGCAGGCGCTTCCCTGCGTCGCCCTCGCGAGCCAGCACTTGGCCGCGTTCCAGGACGGCGGCGGGAACCGTAGGCGCCCGTGGGGCCGAGTAGGGCAGCTCGAGCGAGGCGAAGTGCTCCGCGATTTCCAGCAGGTAGGCATCCGACAGCGGATCCAGCAGCCGCGCCATCAGCCCGTAGTGCCTGCGGCCGTCGCGGAAATTCAACAGTTGGTTGTACAGGTAACCAGCCGGCTTGCCCGCGATGCGCGGGTAATAGCCGTCGGGGCCGGCGCGGCCTTCCTTGCCGTGGCAGGGCGTGCAGGCGAGCGTGCGCTGAGCCATGCTGTCCTCGAAGACTGGGCGGGCTCCCACGGATGCCGCGGCCATCGCGACGAGCAGGCAGAGCAGGAACTTCATGATGTGCCGACTATGCCACCGGAACCGCCACGCCGCGCGGCAGTCCTACAACCTCGCCGCGACGACCGGCCTACAGTGCGAGCAACCGACCGGAGAAGATCATGAGTACCAAGCCGAAAGCTCCGAACCCCGATGAGGGCAAGCCGCAAGCGCCCGACCCGGCGGATGAGGAAGGCGGATCGAACGCCGTCGAACACGCGCCCGACCCCAAGGCCAAGCCCATCCCGGATGGCGAGCACAAGTATGTGCGGCGCAGCCCGTTCACGACGGGCAACGATTGATTGATCGGTTCACTCCGCGGGCAACCGGAAGTTGCGCGGCCGGCTCAGCACGAGGTCCGATTGCGCATGTGCGATGCACAGCAGGATCCAGCCTTCCGCCTTTTCTTCCGGCAAGAGGCCGGGCCATCGGATGCGATAGCGCACCTGTCCGCTGAGCACGCGGCACATGCAGGTGCGGCACGTTCCATTGCGGCAGGAACTGGGCAGCTGCAGCCCCGCGTGCTCAGCCGCCTCCAGCAACGGCCGGCTGGCGTCGGTAATGAAGTCAGGCCCGCCCGGCTCGAAGCGGACCGTGTAGCGCCGCAGCGAAGCCGCATCGTCGGAAAGCAAGGGCGCCTGGCCGCTGTCGCTCATGGCCCATCATAATCAGCGCATCAATATCCGAATTTGACTTATGTCCAGCTACCAGGTTCGACCTGCAGTGGCCGCCGATGCCGAACAGGTAGCCGTCGTCCACACCAGTTCTTCCCAAGCCGCTTACGAAGCCGTGGCGCCTGAGGCGCACCAGAGTTTGCCGCTCGAGAAGCGCCGCGCCTTATGGCGCGAGGCGATCGAG
>DATNCF010000136.1:0-4247 GCA_035571675.1 Burkholderiales bacterium
GTCCTTTGTCGGGCAGTTGCTGCCGGGGCGGGTCTTCCCGGTCCCGCGCGGCAAGGCCGTGGGCGGGTCGAGCGCCGTCAACGGCACGTACTTCATTCGCGGCCGGCGCGAGGATTTCGACGACTATGCCGCCGCCGGCAACCACGCCTGGTCATACGACAGCGTGCTGCCCTATTTCATCAAGAGCGAGCGCGACCTGGACTACGAGGGGGCGGGCCACGGCACGGCCGGCCCCATGCCGGTGAAGCGCGCCGCGCCGGCCCAGTACCTGCCCGTCACCCGCGCCTTCGTCGCTGCCTGCCGTGGAGTCGGTTTTGGCGACGACCCGGACAAGAACCTGCCCGGCCCCGAGGGGGTGGGTCCCATCCCGCGCAACTGCATCGAGGGGGTGCGCATGAACGCGGCCCTCACCTACCTCGATCCATGCCTCGGCCGCGGCAACCTGGACGTCATGGACCGCAGTCTGGTCCGGCGCGTGATTTTCGACGGGCGCCGCGCCGTGGGCGTGGAACTGGAGCGCGAGGGCAGGGTGGAAGTCTGCCGCGGCGGCGAGACCGTGCTGTGCGCGAGCGGCATCAAGTCGCCGCACCTGCTCATGCTGTCGGGCGTCGGTCCGGCGGAGGCCTTGCGGCGGCACGGCATTCCCGTGGTGTGCGACAGCCCCGCGGTGGGAACCCAGCTCATGGACCATCCCTCCGCCGCGGTGCTGTTCCGCGTGCGCGCCGACGCCGTCCCCCAGAGCGCGCTGCTCGCCCTGCAGGCCTGCCTCAACTTCACCGGGGAAGGCTCGGCCACGCCAGGCGACCTGCAGATCAGTTGCGCCGCGTCGCTGCGCAGCCTGCTCTCGAGCGGCAGCGGGCCTGCCGGGAGCGAACGTTCTGCCCTCGGCCAGGCGGTGCAGCGGGTCCGCACGGCGGTCAAGGCGGCGCGCCAACTGCCCCTGAGGCTCATGATGAGGACCGCCCTGCAGAGCGGCGATTTGCAGATGGTGTGCCAGTTCAACCGGCCGCACAGCCGCGGCACGCTGACCCTCAAATCGGCCGATCCCCGCGAGGCGCCCGCCATCGACTTCAACTATTTGTCCGACCCCGCCGATCTGCCGCGCATGCGGCAAATGGTGCGCACCGCGGCGCGGCTGCTCGAATCGCCGCCCTTCTTGAAGCTGGGCGCGGTCCGCACCAACCTCGGCGACGCCGATCTCGGCGATGCGGCACTGGAGCGCTGGATACGCGCCAACATGGGAACGGCTTTTCACACCAGCAGCACGGCGCGCATGGGCCCCGAGGGCGACGCCGGCGCGGTCGTGGACCAATACGGCCGTGTGCGCGGCGTGGAAGGGCTGCGCGTGGCCGACCTGTCCATCCTGCCGGCCACTGTCAGACGCGGCCCGGCGGCCACCGCCATCATGATCGGCGAGCGGGTCGCTGCTTTTTTCAATTGAGGCGGAGCGTCCGCTCCCTCCTCGCCCACCGGGTACCCCAGTACGCCACGACGCCAAGTACAATGGGCGCCCCCAAACACGTGCCAGCCCAGACCCGCCCGGGTGGTGAAACTGGTAGACACAAGGGACTTAAAATCCCTCGGCCGCGAGGCCATGCCGGTTCGATTCCGGCCCCGGGCACCAAAACGCAGTTCAGGCTTCCGGGGCGATATCCTGGTTTTGGGGTAGCGGCCGAGTGCTTGGCGGCGAGAGTTTTTTAAGTAAAATAAACCCGCGCGCAGCCGGGAGGTTCAAACAATGGCACGCATTCTCGTCGTTGACGACGCGCAGGACATACGCAGCCTGTTGTCGGCGGTGCTGACGATGGATGGGCACAGGGTTCAGGTAGCCCAGGATGGCGATGCTGCCCTGAAGATTCAGCGTACGACCCCGGCAGATCTGCTCGTCACGGACATCTTCATGCCGAACAAGGACGGCATGGAGACCATCGCCGCGTTCCGCGGAGAGTTCCCGGGTGTGAAGATCATCGCGGTCTCGGGTGGGCCGCGCCAGGGCCGCCACGATTACCTGAAGGTCGCTCTCGAGATCGGCGCGGATGTCTGCCTGCTCAAGCCCTTCGGCATCGAAGAGCTGAGCAAAACCATCAGGAGCCTGCTCCGTTGAACCACGGCACCTTATGGCCTGTCGGTAGTGCGTTCAAGAGCCAACTTCGATGCGGAGCTTGGCATGTCGTTGAAAATCTACACAAAGCGTCAATTGGCTGAACGGGGATGATCCGCTAACATTGTTCGATGGATCAAAAAGAACAAAGCGCAGACCATTCCCCTTCCGAAATCAGATGCGTTACCGGCCTACCCGGCCTGGACTACATATTGCGGGGCGGTCTGCCGGTCGGTCGCCTGTACCTCGTCGAGGGCAGCCCGGGGGCGGGCAAGACCACCCTGGCCCTGCAATTCCTGCTTGAGGGGGTGCGGGCGGGGGAGAGTTGCCTTTATGTGACGCTGTCGGAAACCAAGCAGGAGCTGGATGTCGTCGCGGCGTCGCATGGCTGGTCGCTCGACGGCATCCGCATCATCGAGCTGTCGCAGGTGGAGCAGGCCGTCAGCGGCAGGGAAAACACGCTGTTTCAGCCTTCCGAGGTCGAACTCAGCAAGCTCAGCACGCTGCTCACCGCCGAGATCGAACACACCAAGCCCACGCGCATGGTGCTCGATTCGCTGTCGGAAATGCGGCTGTTGGCGCAAAACCCGCTGCGTTACAGGCGGCAGGTGCTGAAGTTCAAGCAGGTGCTGGCGACGCACTGCACCGCGCTGTTCCTCGACGACAACACGACGTCGCAGACCGACGTGCAGGTGCACAGCATCGTGCATGGGGCAATCAGGCTGCAGGTGTCGGAAGTGAAATTCGGCATCTACAGGCGCTTCATGAGCGTCTCAAAGCTTCGCGGCACCCCGTTCCGCGAGGGCAACCACGACTACGTCATTCGCCGCGGGGGACTGGTCGTTTTTCCGCGCCTGGTGGCGTCGGAGCATGTCGCACCGTTCCAGGAAGAGCTTTTCCCCAGCGGCAATCGCGAGCTGGACCTGCTCACTGGCGGCGGTTTCCACGCCGGCACCAGCAATCTCATGATGGGTCCCGCGGGCAGCGGAAAGTCCACCGTGGCTAGCATGTTCGTGCATTCGGCGCTGGCGTCGGGCCACAAGGCCCTTTATTACGCCTTCGATGAAGACCTCCACACGCTGATGAAGCGGTCAATGGAAATGTCGCTTGATTTCGAGCGCTATGCCGGCGAGGGCTGGCTGCTTCTCAACCAGGTCAACCCGGCAGAGATCGCGCCGGGTGAATTGGCGTGCCGGATCGTCGAGCAGGTGTCGCGCGAGGGCGTAAGGATGGTGGTGCTGGACAGCCTCAACGGCTACGTCAATTCCATGCCGCAGGACGACCTGCTGCACCTGCATCTTCACGAACTGCTGTCCTGCCTCAGCCAGCGCGGGGTGGTCACCATCATGATCCTGGCGCAGCATGGCCTGCTCGGCCCCATGGGCGCGCCGGTCGACGTGAGTTACCTGGCCGACACAGTGCTGCTGATGCGCTTTTTCGAGGCGCGCGGCGCCGTGAACAAGGCCATTTCCGTCATCAAGAAGCGCAGCGGGCCGCACGAGACTACGCTGCGCGAATTGCGGATGACCGCCCGGGGCGTGGAGGTCGGCAAGCCCCTGGACGAGTTTCAAGGGGTGTTGACCGGCGTTCCGAGGTTCATGGGGGGATCGGCCCCGAGCGGGTTGCGGTGACCCGCGCCGCCGACGCGCTGACCGCGGCGCTGGTCACCCCCAACGAGCAGGACGCGTCGTTATTCCTGGAATTTCTCGCCGATGCCGGCATTCCGGCCAGCATCCACCACGACCTGTCCGACCTGGGCGATTTGCGCACTGACGCCTTGGGCTGCCTGGTCGTCGTAGAAGAGGCGATGGAGGGCACCGCCGCCATGCAGTTCGACGAGGCGGTCGGCGCCCAGCCGGCGTGGTCGGACCTGCCCATCGTGTTCATCGCCTCTGAACACGCCTCGCTCATGGGCCTGCGCGACCGGCTGTTTCCGCACGCCGGCAACATCACGGTGGTGCAAAGGCCGCTGCATCCGGTCGCCCTGTTGTCCGCCATCCGGGTGGCGCTGCGCGCCAGGGCGCGCCAGTTCGAGGTGCGCGACCTGCTGGCGGAACGCGAGCGCGTTGCCCAGGAAATCACGCGGCGCAACCTGCGCTACCAGTTCCTGGCGCGCCTGGACGACCTCACCCGTCCCCTGGACGAC
>DATNCF010000137.1:0-2913 GCA_035571675.1 Burkholderiales bacterium
CCCTTTAAAAAGGAGATTTTACGGGATAGGCAAGAGGTCCGGCTTGACTCCAGATGCGGCTGTTATTTTAACGAGGCGCGCCGCTCCGCGGCGCGTGGGAAGACAAAGCGCGAGGTTTTACCGCCATGCCAAATGGCACAACGGCAAAAACTCGCGCGATTTTAGAACCCGCGGCGCGGAGCGCCGCGCCTCGTGAATGCTTTTAAGTTGAACTACAGACCAGGGAAAAGGAACGAGGGATTTTTCACGAAGAAGTCTTCCTCGTATCCCCCGCCAATCTTGTCCGTCATGCCACGGAACTTGCCGATGGGGTCGCGGCTACCCTCCAAATGTCCATAGTCGGTACTGAAGCAATAGACTTCCTTCAGGCCGTAGCGCTCAACCAACAATGGCAAATTTTCGGTGGGGAAAGGACCCGCGCGCACGTTCCGCCGCACGAACTCGCTGGGCTTCATCTCGTATTTCTTGCCCACCTTGGCCAGGAACTCCGCCCAGGTGTCCATGCGCTCGCAAGCCAGGCCCAGCCAGGTGGTGCTGAACTCCATGATGCCGAAGCGCAGCCTGGGGAAGCGCTCGAACACGCCGCCCATGACCATGACCTGCAGGTACACCTCGGCGGGCATGTGCGCCACCAGCATGTAGTAGGGGCTCACCGCTTCCTCGCCGCCCGAGCGCTCGGCCGGTTTGAGGCGCAGCGCCGCGGCGTCACCCCAGCCCTGGATGGGCAGCATGGGGTCGCCCGGCGCCTTGCTGTAGGGCAGGCCACCGTCGCCCAGATGGATGAGCGCCGGCACGTTGGCTTCCTGCAGCATGGCCCAGAAGCGGTCCCAGATCTCGTGCGCCGGCGATACGCCGCCCGGCGGCTGCGCGCAGGGCAGGTCCACGGCCAGCGCGCCCGCCTTCAGCACGCGCTCCAGCTCTTCATAGGCCCAGTCAACGTTGCCCTGGTTGATCTGGCAGGCCACGCGGGCGCGCCCGCGGGTTTTCTTCTGCCAGTCAAGGGCGTAGTCGTTGACGCGCCGGCACACCACGCGCGCCTCGTCGCTGTTCTGGCGGGTTTCCAGCTTGACGGTGTTGGAGAACACGATTTGCGAGCGGATGCCCACGGTCTCGAGCGCCTCGGCGCGCTCTGTAGGGTTGAACGAGCCCAGTGCGCTGATGCCCTTGATGGCCAGGATGTTGTCGCGGTTGCGCGCCCGCAGCTTCTTGTCTTCCTCGGAGCCCGTGAAGCGCTCCAGGAAGTCCAGCACGAACCCGCCGCCGTGGGGCAGCAGCTCGCGCAGCAGGTCCTTCATGACCTCCGGCTCCATGTACAGGTGGCCGTCCGGATCGAGGATGCGGCCCAGGATGGGATCGGCTTCAGTTCCGGAAGGTTTCAGGACGGCGGACATGGCGAATTCTCCAAATAGATCCCGGGTTACCCCGGGCGAAGCGCGGTCGGTCGACCGGCGCGTCAAGCGGTGATTTTACTCCGCGGATCGTCGATGCGGACTTCGAACTCCCCGGACAGGTGTTGCTGCAGCGCGGCGGCGACCATGCTGTCCAGCAGGGGCCCCTGCACCAGGCAGGTACCATCCTCGCAGGTGAGGTTGGTCACGTCCAGGCGCAGGTCGATGCGCGCCCGGCGCTCGTCGGCCTTGACCAGGATGAGGTCGGCGCCGTCGGCGCTGACCATGGCGCGCGCCGCGGCCACCGCGGCATTGATGCTGTCTTCACTCCACATGCTGCGTTCCTTTATTCAGACTGGAATTCATTGCCGGTTACGGCCGGCGCACCGCCATGCTTTGCATCTCGCTCTCACCCCAGCTTGTGAGCAGCGTGGCATGCAGGTTTCCCAGCCCCCCGCACACCACGGGCACGATTTTGTGCGGCCCCATCATGGCGTATACCCGGCCGCGGCTGTCCACGCGCTTGCGTTCATGCAGCAGCTTTTGCGCCGGCTCCGGCCACATGTCGATGGGCTGCCAGGCGCCCTCGTGCAGGCACTGCTGCAGCGACTCGATGTTCGGGAAAGTCTTGGCAAAGCGCTCGGCCCACACCGGGTTGATGAGCACCACCACCTCGCCGGGCGGCTGCATGCCGGTGATGTACATGTTGTGCAGCGGGTGCGCGATGCACTTGCCAATGAGGTAGGCGCGGTCGTGGTCGCTTTCGGAATTGACATCGCAAATGGGCATGGTGCCCATGCCCCCGTGCACGGTCACCACCTCCTCGCCCGGCTTGAAGCCGCGGCGCGTGGCGAGCACGGGCCAGTCCGAACGCTCTTCCCACTCGGCGAAGCACAGGCCGAAGCGCGCCGGCTGCCCGTACACCGTGCGCGAGCTGTCGCCGGCGCGCAGGCCGCCGATGTTGCGCAGGCACAGCGCCACGGCGCGGCCGATGGTCATGGAGCCACGGCCGGCCGCCCCGCCCAGGCAGCCGGCGCGGTAGTCGATGCCCAGCTCGTCGCGCGTCGGCCCGTTCACGATCAGCATGGGCGTGACCGGGCCGGTGGTGGTGGACAGGCCGAAGCCGTTGTAGCCGGGCTCGTCGATGGCCTGCAGCGCCGCGATCACCAGCGGCAGCGCGCGCGGCTCGCAGCCCGCCATCACGGCGTTGATGGCCACCAGTTCCACGGTGGCGGTGCCGTGCCGCGGCGGCATTTCCTCGACCACGATGTCGCTCGACTTCAGCGGCGTAGCGGCCAGCATGGCCTCGATGCGGGCGTCGGTGGGCGGCAGCAGCGGCACGCCGTCGCCCCACTTCTGCTCCATGGACAGTTCGTACAGCGCCCACGGATCATTCTCGATCTCGATGACGTCGCTGACGAGTTTATCCGCTTTTACGTTGACTGAGCTGGCGTTCATCGCGTCGCCCCCAGCATGTCCAGGAACCTGGGATAGAACTGCTCGCCGATTTCGAGCAATTCCTTCT
>DATNCF010000138.1:0-11881 GCA_035571675.1 Burkholderiales bacterium
ATGTAACCCTTGCCGATGTTGGGAGGCCCGCCGGGGAAATACACCACAAAACCGTCCTTTCGGTCGAAGACCTTCGCCGAGGGGCCGCCGCAAAAGTCCAGCGTCTTCGATATCCTGTATGACCCGTCCTTATTGAGACCCAACACCCAAAACGAGCTGCCGTTGCAGGCGTTTCCGTACGAGTACTGCTGAAACAAAATCGCCTCGTCAAACGGAGTTATCGGACGTTTGAAATGCCTCACGACGTCAATATGGGGGAAGTCTGAAAAGGCCTTGTCTGGGTTCGCGTCGCCTGTTGTCAAGAGCTTTTTCGCACCCAAGGAGACGGTATATGCGCCTTCAATGCCGGCGCTTTCCGATTTGGTTATCGAGACGATGCCCGCCACGGTTTGAACATACCGATCCTTCTCCCCCGGATATTGGGCCCTCGCGCTTGCGCAGACCAGAATCAAAATAACCCATGGGATGATGCGGCAAGCGCCTCGTGCCGAGCGGAAGAAGCTATCTAGCATTCTCTTTTTTTCGACCCTGTGCCAGCATAGCGTTGACTTTTGAGGTTGCCTCGGCTTTGGTTATCTGCCCATCCCCATTCAAATCCAACGGGTTTTGCCCATACGATATGGGGTTTTTCGTTTTATCGAACAGCACGAAGTCATCGGGTTTTCCAATCGCCTTGGGGTAAAGGACGGCCATGTAGACATCCGACAGATTATTTAGTTTCCCCGCATGAGGCTTGAGGTATCGCGCGACATAGTCGAGTTGCTCTTCAGCCGTCATTTTTGCGAGAGCATCGGTCGTGGTGCCCAAGGGCTTCGCTCCGGTTTGCATGAATTGAATGAGGCCGGTTGCTCCGCTCCCCTTGGCGTTCTTAATTGAAGGGCTGAATGTGCCTCCGGTCTCGAACGCCATCACAGCCATTAAATAATCCGGGTCAGTCCTTAAATCACCGGCAATTTTAGCAACTTTGTTCTGAAATCCCGGTGATACCTTGGCGCCCCATGCCAACGCCTTGCCGCCGGTATTGCCGCTATCGGGCATGATGCTATTGGGCGTGCTCGGGGAATCACCGGCACCCAACGTTTCTGGTGGCTTCGCCCCCGGCGGGGATAAGGGCCTGGGTTCGTAGACGCCCATCCCGTCATCCGCTGTCGCCGTCCGGAAATACGGCGCGTTGTTCTGCATGAGAATGCCCGAAGGCGAGTTGGCGACGATGCGCTGGTCGCTGGGCATAAAGCCGTGCAACGCCTGGGTCAGCGCTTGGCCGCTCAGTGTGGGGTTGCCAAAGTCATCCAGCGGAATCTTCGGCCCCGCGGCCCCCTTGGCGTTCGCCAGTGCGTCCGCCAAGATCATCAGCGTTTGCTCCGCAACCGGATTCGTTTCCTGAGACGATCCGACAGTCAGCCCGGCATACGGGCCCTGGCTCACGCCGTCGTCGCCGGCAACGCCCATTGGGTTTGCAGATACACTGGACGGCATTTTGGGCGCAGAAGTTTGCACTGTTGTCGAGCTAGCCACGCGTTGGTGCGATGGAGACTGGGAACTGTCCCACCAAGAATCCGTTGACCAAGGCGGGCCGGTCAGGGTCGGGGAAGTTTGGCCGGCAAGTGTTCCGCCACACGAACGTAGCAAGCCGCCGCCCCATGGCGTAATCGATCCCATTGGTGATTGAATAGTGGATGACGTCTGCTTCACATCAGCTGGCTGTGCGCGGTATTCATCCAGGATATCCGCGAGGCGCAAGCGCTGTTCCACGGCATCGTCTGAATCGGAGTATGGCAATGGGCGCGTGTTCAATGCATCGAGCGCTTTTGCCAATCCCCGCGCATATGATCCGGACCCTGGCAGAAGTGGCAAGCCGTTCGTGAAATCTGCCGGATTGTCGATGTCGTAAGGCATGAAAACCTCCCAAAAAAGCAAAAGCCCCGGTGGCGGAGGGCCCCGGGGCTTGAGTTGAATCGTTAGGACGAGTGAAGTTATTCCATTCGCATCGCTCGCGAACGACGTGATGGGTGTGGGTCGCAATGAATGCAACGGGCAGACGGACATATTAAACTGTAAGTTTAATATTGTCAAGCAGCGTGCAGCCCTACTTCCTCCTCCGAGGGAGCGATATCGAAAAGACCTTTAAAAGCTCCAAGTCTGACGAGGAGCAAAAAAAAGCGCACGCTCCTCGTCAGGACCGTGCGCTGAATGTGGCAAAGCAGCCACTACCCCGCGTGTTCTGAATTCGTTGCACTCTCCCTATCCGCAGGCTCCTACCGCCCCGCACGCGGTGCAAAAATCGCAACCATCCTTGCGAATAACAGTCAGGTTGCCGCATTCGGTGCACAGCGACCCCTGCATGATTTGGCTGTGCGCTTGCTCGCGCGGCGCTTCGAGCAGCCCCATTTCCCGCGTGGGATAGCCGTTCTCGTCCAGCACGCCCAGCATGGCGTAGCGGTGGATGAGCAGGCGCGCCACGTAGGCCACGGTGGAGGGCCAGGTGGCCTGGCGGCGCTCTCCCGGCACGGGGGCCATGAAATCGCCCAGCGGCTCGGAATAGTTCACCAGCTTGCGCAGCTTCATGCCGATCCAGGCCGGGTCGAGCACGCGCATGTCCAGCGACAGCAGGCGCGCCAGGCCGTCCAGTGCGCGCGGATAGTGGCCGGCGAAGAACAGGCTGTAGGGCCGCGTATGGCCGTGTGGTAGATGCGCCGCCGCGAATCCGCCTTCGCCCGGCAGCATGACCTCCTTCACGCCCATGACGAAATCCTCGGACGTGGTCGGGTTCTGGATGTCCACGGTCCAGGACAGCGTTCCGCTCGAGCCGGTCTTGGGCTCGTGCACGGCGAACATGGCGTCCAGCACCGGATGCGGCCGGCCGTCGGGGGACAGCAGGTCGGGGCTTTTCTCGTCCAGCGCGCCGAGCTGGTCGCAGCGCCAGCGCACCACCTGCGCCATGCCGGCCACCACGCTGGGCACCATGCGCTTCTCGCCCGTGGGCGGAAAGGGCATTTCGAAGGATTCATCGCCGGGCGTCTTGGCCAGCACGTCCAGCTTCAAGGCCAGCCAGGCGCGGTCGTTGGCGCGCATGTCCATGGACAGGGTTTTGGCCACGGCGCCCAGGGCGCGTGGCTGCTCATTGCCGTTCACCCAGACCTCAAAGGGGAATTTTTTTCCTGTTACGGCGTCTGTCTCTTCTTCAATATGTCCCACGAACAGGGCGAAATCGCCGCCCGGGTGATGGATCATGTAGGTCCAGGACGGGTTGCCGCCGTTGAGGTTGGGGCGTCCGGGCCACACCAGCGACGAGAGCACCGGGGCCGGCAGCGACTTGATGGACAGGCGGCGATTGGCGGCCTGCTCGTCGTTCCATAGCAATTCCGTATTCGAGGCCCCGGCCTCCGGCCGGGGGGAGGGTGCCGCACTGGGCGTCTCCACGGAAAGCACAGACCCGAGCACGCTGTTCGGGCGATAGGTGGCGAGGCCCTTCAGGCCGGCGCGCCAGGCCGAGAGGTACAGGTTCTCGAAGTCCGCGTACGGATAATCTTCCGGCACGTTCACGGTTTTCGAAATCGACGTGTCGATATAGGGCGCCACCGCCGCCACCACGTCCTTGTGCGCCTCGGCGGAAATCTCCAGCGCCGTGACGAAGTAGGACGGGAGCTTCCTCACGTCGCCGCCCACGTGGCGGTACATGCGCCAGGCGTAGTCCTCGACGTCGTATTCCTTCCAGGTGCCGTCGGCCATGCGCTTCTTGCGCGTGTAGGTCCACGAGAACGGCGGCTCGATTCCGTTGGAGGCATTGTCGGCGAAGGCGAGGCTGATGGTGCCCGTGGGCGCGATGGACAGCAGGTGCGAATTGCGGATGCCGTACTGGCGGATCTTGCCCTTCACTTCCGCCGGCAGGCGCGAGGCGAAGTTGCCGCCGGAGAGGTACAGGTCGGCGTTGAACAGCTTGAACGAGCCGCGTTCCTTGGCCAGTTCCACTGAGTAGAGATAAGCCCGGTCGCGCATGGCTTCCGAGATCCTGGCCGCCATGGCGCAGGCCTCGGGCGTGTCGTACCTGATGCGCAGCATGATGAGGGCGTCGCCCAGGCCCGTGAAGCCCAGGCCGATGCGGCGCTTGGACTGGGCCTCGGCGTGCTGCTGCGGCAGCGGCCAGTGCGTGGCCTCGAGCACGTTGTCCAGCATGCGCACGGAAATGTCCACCACCTGTCCGAAGCCCTCGAAGTCGAACGAGGCGTCCTCGGCATAGGGTTTTTTCACGAAACGCGTGAGGTTGATCGACCCCAGGCAGCAGCATCCGTAGGGCGGCAGGGGCTGCTCGGCGCAGGGATTGGTGCTCTCGATGGTCTCGCAGTAGTAGAGGTTGTTGTCGCGGTTGATGCGGTCGAGAAACAGGATGCCCGGCTCGGCGTGGTCGTAGGTGGACCGCATGATCTGGTCCCACAGGTCGCGCGCGCGCGCCTTGCGGTACACCCACGTGCCGTCCTCGCGCTGGTAGGCGCCGGCTGCGCGCATTTCCGACGAGGGCTCGGACTTGTGGGCGAGCTCGACTTCGCGGTCCGCCTCGACCGCGCGCATGAACTCGTCGGTCACGCCCACCGAGACGTTGAAATTGGTGAGGTCGCCCTTGTCCTTGGCGTGGATGAATTCCTCGATGTCGGGATGGTCGCAGCGCAGCACGCCCATTTGCGCGCCGCGCCGGCTGCCCGCCGATTCCACGGTGCCGCAGGACACGTTGAACACGCGCATGTACGACACCGGGCCGCTGGCGTGCGATTGCGTGCCGCGCACCAGCGCGTTCTTGGGACGGATGGACGAGAAGTCATAGCCCACGCCGCCGCCGCGGCGCATGGTCTCGGCCGCTTCCGCCAGCGCCGTGTAAATGCCGGGCCGCCCGTCCACCACTTCGGTGATGGAATCGCCCACAGGCTGCACGAAACAGTTGATCAGCGTGGCCGACAGCGTGGTGCCGGCGGCGGAGTTGATGCGGCCCGCGGGCACGAAGCCGCGCTCCTGCGCTTCGAGGAATTTCTTTTCCCAGTAGGTGCGCTTTTCTTCGCTTTCCACGGCCGCCAAAGCACGCGCAACGCGCAAGCGAACATCGTGCACGGTGCGTTCATTGCCCTTGGCGTATTTCTCGACGAGGACTTCGTCGCAGATGAGCTGGTCGCTCAGGCTTTCGGCATTTCTCGGTTGAAAAAGTTCTTTTTTATCAAGAGCTTCCATGTTTTTCTTCGCGTGAAATGAAATTACACGATACGCCTTTTTGAAGGGGGCGCAAGGGTTTTTGGGGAGACTTTTTCCAAGTCTCGTGACAAAAAAATTAAGCCAAAGAATTCAGATGAGTACCCTCGATGTCCGTTTTGAGTAAAGGGTCTTGAAATGCGATTTCCCGGAATATGAGATGGCATTCCGTGATTTCCTGGGCACCGGGCGCGCGCAGGGAGCGCGATTGTACGGTGATCCTCCGCGCCTGCAACGCAATTTATTTTCGTCGTCCGGCTGTAAGCGCGGGGACGATTTTTTCGACACAATCAGGTCAAACTTCACGCGCGATGACAGGAGCTATTCATGACCGACTCGAATCAATACGAAGTGGCCACGCTGGCGGGCGGCTGCTTCTGGTGCCTCGAAGCCGTTTACGACGAGCTGAAGGGCGTGCAGTCAGTGGAGTCGGGCTACATGGGCGGCGCAGTGGATCGGCCGAGCTATGAAGCGGTGTGCACCGGCCGCACCGGCCACGCCGAGGTGGTGCAGGTCACCTTTGACCCCAAGGTGGTGTCGTTCCGCGAACTGCTGGACGTGTTCTTCGTCATCCACGACCCCACCACGCTCAACCGCCAGGGCAACGACATGGGCACGCAATACCGCTCGGCGGTGTTCTACCACTCACCTGAACAGAAGAAGGTTGCGGAGGAGGCGATCGCGGCAGTGAATGAATCCGGGGCCTGGGGTGCGCCCGCCGTGACCGAAGTGACGCCGGCCGCGAAGTTCTGGATTGCCGAGTCGTATCACCAGGAATATTTCGCCCGCAATCCGGGGCAGGGCTACTGCCAGTTCGTGGTGGCGCCGAAGGTGCAGAAGTTTCGCAAGAAATTTCTCGACAGGCTTAAGCGTTAGGGCGCGAGGCGCTCCATGATCCAGCCGAAACTGCTGCGGCGGTAGCGCAGCCGGTCGTGCAGGCGGTCGGCGCGGCCTTGCCAGAACTCCATCATGTGCGGTTCCACGCGGTAGCCGCCCCAGAATTCCGGCCGGGGCGCATTGTCGCCATGTTCCCTCGCCAGTTCGGCCACGCGCGCCTCCAGCACGGCGCGGCCGGCGATGACTTCGCTTTGCGGCGAGGCGATGGCGCTGAGACGGCTGCCCGGCGGCCGGCTGGCGAAGTATTCGTCCGACATGGCCGCCGGCACCTTGGAAATGGTGCCTTCGATGCGCACCTGCCGTTCCAGCTCGGCCCAGTAGAACAGCAGCGCGGCGCGCGGGTTCTCGGCCAGCTCGCGGCCCTTGCGGCTGGTGTAGTTGGTGAAGAACACGAAGCCCGGGTCCTCGGGGCCCGCGGAAAAGCCCTTCAGCAGCACGGTGCGCGCGTCCGGCGCGCCGTCGGCGTCGGCCGTGGCCAGGGTCATGGCCGTGCCTTGCGGCAACTGCGCCTTCAACGACTCGTCGAACCATCTGGCAAATTGCGCAAGGGGGTCGGCCGCGGCATCGCTTTCATCCAGGCGGGCGAACAGGTATTGCTGGCGCAGGGCGGCGAGGGCTTTGTTGTCCATGCCGCATTCTACAGCGCGGCTTTTCACAGTGGCCGTTCCTGCAACGGCGGGCCGTTCCTGCAACGGCGGGCCGTTCCTGCAAGGGCGGGGCGGAGGTTTAAAATGGCAGTCCCTTCGTACCTGCCATCGCCATGTCCAACGTCATCGACTACGATCACGGCATCAGCGCCATCGACTCGGGCTACGTGCGGCCCATGATGGACGCCATCCACCTGGTGGTGGAAGACAGGCGGGCAGCGCTGGTGGACACCGGCACGAACTTTTCCATCCCCGCGGTGCTCGAGGTGTTGAAGCAAAAGGGCCTGGGACCCGAGGCCGTGGACTGGGTCATGCTGACCCATGTGCACCTGGACCACGCCGGCGGGGCCGGCGGCTTCATGAGGATTTTTCCCAATGCCAGGCTGACGGTGCACCCGCGCGGCGCCAGGCACATGGCCGACCCGGCCAAGCTCATTGCCGGCACCATCGAGGTGTACGGCAAAGAAGAAGCCGCGCGGCGCTACGGCGACATCCTGCCCGTACCGGTGGAGCGCATCGTGGAAACGCCGGACGGCGCGTCCATTTCCCTGGCCGGGCGCAAGTTCGACTTTTACGACGCCCCGGGCCACGCCAAGCACCAGGTGGCCATTCGCGACGGGAAATCGGGGCATGTGTTCGCCGGGGACAACTTCGGCCTGTCGTTTCGCGAAGTGGATTGGGACGGCCACCAGTTCATTTTTCCCACCACCACGCCGGTGCAGTTCGATCCGCCCGCGTTGCACAAAACCATAGACATGATTGCCGGATTCAACCCCGCGCATGTTTACGTCACGCATTACGGACGGCTGTCGGAAATACCCGAGAAGGCTGCGACATTGCACCGGCAGATCGACGCTTTGGTGGAAGCTGCGCGGCCTCTCAAGCGGGCCGGTCCCGATCGGCACAGGCGAATGACGTCGGCGGTCGAGGAGTTGGTGCTCGAGGAGGCCCGGCGCTACGGCGCGCCGTTTACGCCAGAACAGGTGCTTGATGTGTACAGGCAGGACGCCGAATTGAACGCACAAGGACTTGAAGTCTGGCTGGATTCGAACAATTAATGAGATACGGCCTGTGATCTCAAGTATTTTCTCGTTGCCCGCTCCCCAACCCCTCTCCCCGGGGGAGAGGGGCTGAACCTCGCCAGTTTTTCTTCCCCGCTCCCATGGGGAGAAGGACCGAGGGAGAGGGGGAATCCAATTCGAATTCAATCACTCAAGTAGCTGATGAAAGTTCTTGTCCTCGGCGCCGGCCTCATTGGTACGGCAACAGCCTGGTATCTCTCAGAAGCAGGCCATGAAGTAACAGTTGTTGATCGCCAATCCGGTCCAGGACTTGAAACGAGTTTCGCCAACGGCTCGCAAATCTCCGTTTCGCATGCGGAACCATGGGCCAACCCGGCAGCCCCTAAACAAATCCTCCGCTGGCTGTTGAGAGAGGATGCTCCGCTCCTCTTCCGTTTAAGGGCTGATCCCGCGCAATGGCGCTGGGGCCTCGCCTTCCTGCGCGAATGCCTGCCCGCACGCACCGCCCACAACATCGCGCAGATAGTCCGCCTCGGCCTGTATTCGCGCGCCTGCCTGCAGGCGCTGCGGCGCGACCTCGGCCTGCACTACGACGAGCTGACCCGCGGCATCCTGTACTTCTACACCCATCGCGAGGATTTCGAAGCGGCGCGCGAGCCGGCGCGCCTCATGCAGGACTACGGCTGCAACCTGCGGCTGTTGGGCACGGACGAGGCCGTGGCCATCGAACCGGCGCTGGCGCACATGCGCGACCGCATCGTGGGCGCGAGCTTCAGTCCAGACGACGAATCGGGCGACGCCTTTCAGTTCACGCAACAGCTAGCGACGCGCGCGGCGCAGGCCGGCGTGAATTTTTGCTACGGCGTGGGCATCGAGGCCATCGCCGCCGCGGGTGGGCGCATCGAAGGGGTCCGGGTCCAGTCAGGGACAAGCGAGAAGGGAATGCTTTGCGCCGACGCCTACGTGCTCGCGCTCGGGAGTTACAGTCCGCTGCTCGCCCGGCCATTGGGGCTGCGGCTGAACGTGTACCCGGCCAAGGGCTACTCGGTGACCTGCCCCGTGGCCGATCCCGCGCGCGCCAGCACGGTGAGCCTCACCGACGACCGCTACAAGCTGGTGTTCTCGCGCCTGGGTGGTCGGCTGCGAGTGGCCGGCACGGCAGAGCTTGCCGGTTACGACACCAGCCTTAATGAAGTGCGCTGCCAGGCCATTCTCAAACGCACGCAATACCTGTTTCCCGGCGCCATCGATGCGTCGCGGGCGCAGTTCTGGGCCGGCCTGCGCCCGGCCACGCCGTCCAACGTGCCCTACATCGGGCGCACGCGCTACGCCAACCTGTTCCTCAACACGGGGCATGGCACGCTGGGCTGGACGCATGCCTGTGGATCGGGAAGCGCCCTGGCCGACATCATCAGCGGCAGGAAACCGGAAGTGGACTTCGCTTTCTGTTGAGCGGAGCGTTGTTTACGCGCGCCGCGCCATGACTGTACCCCCGGCCATCATGCCCGCCATGAACAGCGCAATGGGCAGCACGCCGAACAGGCTGCCCAGCCCGCCCAGCGCCAACGGGAAGGTCGACTGGCTAACGTTGGCGAGCGACGTGCGCAGGCCGAGCGCCTCCCCCACGCGGCCCTCGGGGGCGGCTTCGAACAGTTGCGAGGTGACGATGGGCATCGACACGCCCAGCCCCAGCCCGATCATGAAAGTGCTGGCGATCAGGGTGTATTCAGAGCCGGTGAACGGCAGCAGCGCGAAGCCCACGGCGGACACGCCGAAGGCCAGTGACAGCAGGCGCCAGGGCCGCATGCGGCGCGACAGCGCCGGCAGCACGCTGCGCACCGCCAGGGTGCCGAAGGAGAACGCTCCCAGGGCGATGCCGATGGCTGTGGCCGACAGCCCGGCGCCATGGCCGTGGATGGGCACGATGAGCATCATGCCGTCCCACGCCGTCTGGGTGATCACGCCGGCCGCGTACAGCCGGCGCAGCGCCGGGGTGCGCAAAAAGTCCATGGCCCGCCCGCGCTTGGCCGACACCATGCTGCGTGGCGTGGTGTCGGAAATGGGCAGCAGCCGGAAGTACAGCACGGCGAAGCCGATGAACGGCGCGACGGCCAGCACCAGGAAGGCCCAGGCGTGGCCGAAGCCGTCGATGGCCATGCCCGCCGCCACCGGGCCGAGGAAGCTCGAAAGCGAATAGCCCATGGAACTCATGCTGAGCATGGTGGTGCGGTTTTGCGGACTGCTCAGCTTGCCCACCGCCTGGGTGTGGGACATGAAGTAGAACGAGCCGGAGGTGCCCACCAGCATCGAGCAGACGAACAGCGCCGGGAGGCTGCCGAAGGCAAAGGCGATGCCGAGGCCCGCCATCATGCCCAGCGCCCCGCCCATCATGGGCTTGCGCGGCCCCATGCGGTCGAGGATGCGTCCCAGGCGCAGCGCGATCACCGCCGGGATCAGGGCGAAGGCCGCCATGATGACGCCCACGGTGAGGGCACTGGCGCCCAGGTGGATGGCGAACAGCGGCAGGGCCGCCTTGCTGCCGATGGCGGCGATGTTGCACAGGCTGCCCAGTCCGATCAGGGACCACAGGGTGCGGTTGGAGGCCAGGCTGGTGGGTGGGGTGTCGTTCGGTTTTGTGCTCATGAAGCGTTGTTGTTCGCGGGCCCGGGCGAAGCGCGCGCCCGCCATTGTCCGCGATTGGCGTAAAACACGCCAAACTGCAGCACGCCCGCCAGCAGGAAAATGGGGCCGACGCCCTGGATGCCGGTCAGCGCCCCCGCGCACAGGGGCAGCCATGTGCTGGTCCAGGAGGACAGCATGACGCGCAACCCGATGGCTTCCCCGCCGCGCCCCGGCGGCGCGTTTTCATACAGCAGCGCCGAGGACAGCGGCATTTGCGTCCCCACCGCCAGCCCGAGCAGCAGCGCCACCGCCAGGATGGGCAGGAAGGAGGCGGTGGGCACGAACAGCACGTAGCTGGCGGCGGACACCGCCAGCGACACCAGCAGCAATTGCCACTGGCCGAAGCGGCGCAGCAGCAGCGGCACCACCAGGCGCACGGCAAACACGCCGGTGGTGAATCCGCCGAACACCAGGCCCATGATCGAGGCCGAGAACCGCAGTTCCGATCCGCGGATGGGCATGAGGAAGTAGAACAGGTCCCAGGCCGCCAGCAATGTCAGGCTCATGGTCAGGACGCGGCGCAGCACCGCATGCCGCAACAGGTCGAAAATACCGTGCTCGCCGGCAGGCTTGGGCGCGCCGGCCGCCGCGCCGACTTCGGGATGGGCGGCCCGGCTCGGGCCGGGAAAACGCAGGCGGGTGGCCGCCAGCATGATGGCCGGCGCCATGCCCAGCAGCGCCAGCATGCCGAGCGTGGGTCCATGGCCGACATGGTCGATGGCGAAGCCGGCCAGCAGCGGCCCGGTGAAACTGGCCACGGCCAATCCGGTGCCGGCGAGGCCGTAGTTGGCGGCGCGATCTTCGGCCGTGCTCATGTGCCCGATGAGCTGCTGGCCGCACACCCAAAAGCTGTTGTACATCCAGCCCCCCAGCGCGGCCGCCAGGAACAGCGCCGGCAGCGAGCCCCAGACGAAGACCGCCGCCAGGCAGACGATGACACCGAAGTTGAAGGCCTGCATGGGGCGGCGCGTGCCCACGCGGTCGGCCCAGCGGCCCACGCTCACCAGCGTGAGCATCGACAGCACGCTGAACGACGCTCCCAGCATGCCCAGCACCACGGGCGATGCGCCCAGGTGAATGGCGTAGAGCAGCAGCGTGAAGCGCGCCCCCACGAACGCGGCATGGTTCAGCGTGCACAGCGTGGTGACGAAATAAATGGGCTTCATCCGGCCGGCCCCACGCCGGGGCCGGGCGACCAGCGCCGGCGCACCTTCACGGCGACCGCGAGAATGGAAGCCGACAGCAGCCAGAAGGCCGGGGCAATGCCCAATGCCGCGCCCAGCGCGCCCGACACCAGCGGCAGCACGGTCTGGCTGAAATTGTTCAGCGTGGAGCGCAGGCCCACGGCTTCCGCGGCGCGGCCCGCGGGCGCCTTTTCGTACAGCAGGGCGTTGACGATGG
>DATNCF010000139.1:0-2588 GCA_035571675.1 Burkholderiales bacterium
CGGCTGGCCCGGCTACCGCGCCTGCGCCAGCTACGACCGGCTGACGTGGTTCCGCGTGCCCACGCGCTATGCCGACGGCAAGCTGTTCATTGAGCACACGCCCGCGCACGACAGCGTCTACTACGCCTATTTCGAGCCCTATTCCTGGGAGCGCCACCTGCAACTGCTGGGGCGCGCCGAGGATTCGCCGCGCGCGCGCGTGCTCGACCTCGGTTCCACCCTGGACGGGCGCGACCTCAACCTCATCGAGATCGGCGCGCCGGCGCGGCATGCGCGCCGCCACTACTGGATCATCGCCCGCCAGCATCCCGGCGAGACCATGGCCGAGTGGCTGGTGGAGGGCATGGTGGAGCGCCTGCTCGACGCCGACCATCCGCTGATCGCGCGCCTGCTCGACACCGCCACCTTCCACATCGTGCCCAATATGAACCCCGACGGCAGCGTGCGCGGCAACCTGCGCGTGAACGGGGCCGGCGCCAACCTCAATCGCGAGTGGATGTCGCCCAGCCTGGAGCGCAGCCCCGAGGTGTACCACCTGCGCCCGCTGATCGAATCCACCGGCTGCGACTTCTTCCTCGACGTGCACGGGGACGAGACCATTCCGCACGTGTTCGTGGCGGGCTGCGAAATGCTGCCGCAGTCGACCCCCGAGCAAAACGCCGCGCAGGACCGCTACGTGGGCACGCTGCTCGCCGTGGCGGCCGACTTCCAGACCCGCCACGGCTACAGCGCGGACCGCTACTCCGTCGACGCCCTCAAGCTCGCCAGCAAGTGGGCCGGGCACCGCTTCGGCTGCGTCAGCCTGACGCTGGAAATGCCTTTCAAGGACCACGATGACAACCCTGACGCCGTGGCCGGCTGGAGCGCCGAGCGCTCGCGCCGCCTCGGGCGCGACGTGCTCACCGCTCTGGCCGGGTTCAACACCTGAACGGGTTGCGCATGCCTGATTTCGGTGCGTGCAGGTATTCGAACGGATGTCCCGCCGGGTGTTTCGAATGGTGAAACGCAAGCGCTGCGTGGAGCATTCCCGGCGAAACTCCTTGACACCACTTTCCCCGCAAGCGTAACTTTCAGGTTCCCCGTTCGGCCGCCACCAGAAGCAGCCGACAGAACGCGCGCCGCGCTCACGCCGGTCACCGACAACACCCCAAGGAGAATTACCGTGGATTACTCGAAGTATCCCTCGCTCAAGGTCGAGAAGGGCAGCAACGGCATCGCCGTCCTGAAGATCAACAGGCCCGAAGAACTGAACTCCTTCGGCCCCACCACGCACCGCGAGATCGAGGACGTGTTCGTCGACCTGACCGACGATCCCGATGTGAACGTCATCATCTTCACCGGCGAGGGCAAGGCCTTCTCCGCAGGCGGCAACGTCAAGAACATGGCCGAGCGCGCCGGCACCCAGCAAGGCTGGCAGCACGTCTCCACGATTTTCTACTCCGCCAAGCGCATCATCGAGAACATCCTCAACTGCCCCAAGCCCACCATCGCCGCCATCAACGGCGACGCCATGGGCCTGGGCGCCTCGGTGGCGCTGGCCTGCGACATCCAGGTCATCGCCGAGGGCGCGCGCATCGCCGACACCCACGTGCGCGTGGGCCTGGTGGCCGGCGACGGTGGCACGGTGCTGTGGCCCCTGCTGCTCGGGCCCAACCGCGCCAAGGACTTCCTCATGCGCGGCAAGATCATCAAGGGCGCCGAAGCCCACCAGATGGGCCTGGTGAACTACGTCACCCCGGTGGACCAGGTGCTGGCCAAGGCCCAGGAAATCGCCACGGAGATCAACAACCTGCCGCCGCTGGCCGTGCGCTGGACCAAGGTGTCCGTGAACAAGATGGTGAAGCAGCAGTTCAACCTGATCATGGACGCAGCCATCGCCTACGAAATGCTGAGCATGGTGTCGAGCGACCACAAGGAAGCGGCATGGTCGTTCGTCGAGAAGCGCAAGCCTTCGTACAAAGGGTTTTAAAGGCGGCGGTTTTAAAGCCGTCTTTCGATCTGATCGAACCAGAAATTTTTAAGTAGCATTGGGGCCGGCGCGGTGTTTACGTGCCGGCCTTTCGTTTTTGAGATGGAAGTCTTTTGCCGGCGGGGGTTCGGTTTTCCCCTCCTCCGGCCCCTCCCCCTGGGAGGGGAGTAGTCCCCCTCTCCGCAGGAGAGGGCCTCGAGAACGTACTCGCACATAATCGACAGCAGGTACTCGATGGAAAATTTGAATATTCCTCCGTTCACCCTCCCACCGGAATGTGAACAACTTCGCCGCGAGGTGCGCCAATTCCTTGCCGAGACCATTCCGAATCGCACGCCTGAGCAGCGTGCCGAAAGCTGGTCGGGATTTGATCGGCAATTCAGTTTGAAACTTGGCGCCCGCGGCTGGATCGGCATGACCTGGCCGAAGAAGTACGGCGGGCATGAGCGCACCTCCATCGAGCGCTACGTGGTGCTGGAGGAACTGCTGGCCGCGGGCGCGCCGGTGGCTTCGCACTGGATCGCCGACCGCCAGAGCGCGCCCACCATCCTGCGCTTCGGCAGCGAAGAGCAGAAGCAGTCCATCGTGCCGCGCGTGGCCAGAGGCGAATTGTGTTTCG
>DATNCF010000140.1:0-2037 GCA_035571675.1 Burkholderiales bacterium
GCAAGGCTCAGTTCGACACGCCAGGCTGAAAGAATCTTGCCGCCGTCGAGCAGCACGCCGCGCGCGCTGTAGCGCTTTCGTCGCGGCGGATGATGGTGTCCTGGCCGCGGTAGCGGGCGGTGGCGGACTCGTACGAGGAGAGGATCACATCGCCAACGATGATGAAGCGGCCGTGCAGAGTACCGAAGGATGTGCTCTTCGAGGTCCAGGTGGTGGCGAAGTTGCCGGGCGCGAGGGGCTGGATTTCGTAGGACGTGCGGTGCTCGACTGGTGGTTTCGCGGCGGTGCGCATCACGCCTTCGTAGACCCAGCGCTCCGGATGGTGGCGGATGTCCGCCTCACCCTGCACGGCAGTTGCCTTGCCCGTGCCGTCGATGAACTCCCCCTCCGAACGCCAGAGGCCTTCCTTGAGCAGAAACGTGTGGGCTACGTCAGCCATGCGCGGCCACGCTATCGAATGGCGCCTGCGTGCGCTCGTCCATGGTGTAGTCGCGGATCACGCCGGCGATGCGCAGGCGGTAGGAGGCGAAGATCCCGCCCCGGCCCTTTTTCTGCGCCTCGCGGTGCTTCTGCAACTGGCGCCACTTCGCCACGCTGGCCTCGTCGCGCCAGAACTGCAGCGAGACGAACTTGCCCGGCGTGGTGATGCTTTCGAAGCGTTCCAATGAAAGGAAGCCGTCAGCCTTGTCCAGTTCAGGCTTCAGCTGGCCGACCAGTTCCATGTAGTCCGGGAAGCGGCCCGGCGCGGGGGTGAATTCGAAAATCACTGCGATCATGGAATCTCCTTCCGCCTACTATACTGCGCGTCCATGGAGCCCCGCCACTTCCAGCACTGGCCCGCCGACATGCCGCGCTCGTTGCGTGCGCCGCATATTACGCTGCAGCAAATGTTTTTGAATTCCTCTGCAAAGCATCCCGACAAGCCCGCCGCGATATTCGAGGGAAAAAGCCTTTCCTACAAAGAGCTCCAGAACAAAGTCGAGGGCCTGGCCGGCCACCTGCAGAACGCCTGCGGCGTGAAGCGCGGCGACCGGGTGCTGCTCGACATGCAGAACGGCCACGGCTTCGTCATCGCCTGCTTCGGCATCCTGCTCGCCGATGCGGTGGTGGTGCCGGTGAGCCCGATGAACCTGACCGGGGAGCTGCGCCACTACGTCGAGGACAGCGACGCAAAAGTCGCGATCACGGAAGAAGACTTGTTTGGACGCTTTTCAGGTTTGCCTCTGGACCATGTGGTTTTACTCGCTCAGGTTCGGGAAAAGGCTTTTCAATTAAAGGCAAGTGAAGCAGACCCAAATGACTTGGCAATGATGCCCTATACCTCCGGCAGCACGGGCCTGCCGAAGGGCTGCATGCACACCCATGCGACGATCCTGCACAACGTCGCCGGCGCGGCGGCATGGAAGCACATCGGCGAGAACGTGGTGGCGCTGGCGACGGCGCCCTTCTTCCACGTCACCGGCCTGGTGCACAGCTTTCTGTCCGCCGTTTACGCCGGCGGCACGATGGTGATCCAGCGTCGCTGGGACCCGCTCGAGGCTGCCCGCCTGGTCGAGCGTCACCGGTGCACCCACTGGGACAACGTGCCGACGATGGTGGTGGACCTGCTGTCGCACCCGGAAGCCCTCAAGCATGACGTCACCTCACTGAAGTGGATCTTCGGCGGCGGCGCGGCGATGCCCGAGGCCATCGCGCAGAAGCTGAAAGACATCTGTGGCGTCGATTATGTCGAGGGTTACGGCATGACCGAGACCATCTCGCAGACCCATATGAACCCGCCGCAGCGGGCGAAGAAGCAATGCCTGGGGATACCGGCGTTCGACACCGAGTCTTTCGTTATCGATCCGGTCACCTTCAAGGTCCTGCCGCCCGGCGAGTCCGGCGAAATCGTCGTACGTGGGCCTCAGATGCTCGTCGGGTATTGGAAGAAGGAGCAGGCCTACCGCGAGTCGTGGGTCGAGGTCGAAGGCAAGTCTTTCTTTCGCACCGGCGACCTGGGGCGCATGGATGAGGACGGCTACTACTTCATCTCCGACC
>DATNCF010000141.1:0-13661 GCA_035571675.1 Burkholderiales bacterium
AGCACCCACCTCAAGACAGCGCCGAGCCGCGCCGTGCGGTAACCTCGCGGGCCAGCGGCCAACCGGCCAGGAGCGGGAAATGCCATCCACCCCATGTCCAGACTAGCCATATCGAGCGGCCAGTATTCCGACAAGGGCCGCAAGGACAGGAACCAGGATTTCCACGGCATTCTCGTTCCGCCGGAACTCCAGCTTGGCACCAAGGGCATCGCCGTCGCCCTGGCCGACGGCATCAGCAGCAGCGACGTCAGCGAGCACGCCAGCAAAGCGGCGGTCACCGGCTTCCTCGAGGACTACTTCTGCACCTCCGACACCTGGACGGTCAAGACCTCCGGCCAGCGCGTGCTGCATGCCATCAATTCCTGGCTGCACGCCCAGACGCAGCAAAGCCAGCACCGCTACGACATGGACAAGGGCTATGTGTGCGCGTTCAGCGCCCTGGTGCTCAAGTCCGCCACGGCGCACCTGTTCCACATCGGCGACACGCGCATTTATCGGCTACGCAACGGCGGCCCGCGCGGCGGCGCGCTGGAGCAA
Organism: Burkholderiales bacterium; assembly: GCA_035571675.1. Lineage (GTDB taxonomy): Bacteria > Pseudomonadota > Gammaproteobacteria > Burkholderiales > SG8-39 > CAIYPG01. Next base: position 538 of record DATNCF010000141.1, read on the forward strand.
CTCACAGAGGACCACCGGTTGTGGGTGTCGCGCGAGCAAAGCTACCTCGGCCGCGCGCTGGGCATGAAGCAGCAGGCCGAGATCGACTACCTCGCCGTGCCCGTCGAGGCAGGCGACATTTTCCTGCTCACCACCGACGGCGTACATGAACACGTCGATGCCGCGTTCATCGCCGGCGCGTTGGCCGGTGGGACCGACCTCGGCGCCGCGGCGACGCGCATCGCCGCCGAGGCCCATGCGCGCGGCAGTCCGGACAACCTGACCGTCCAGGTGGTCCGGGTCGATGGGCTGCCCGACCGGGTGGCGAGCGAGTTCTACCAGGAGCTGAGTCAATTGCCCTTCCCGCCCGAACTGCGGCCGAGAATGGAGTTTGACGGCTATACCATCGTGCGGGAGCTGCACGCCAGCGACCGCAGCCGGGCCTATCTGGCTGTCGACCAGGGCGGCGAACGGGTCGTGATCAAATCTCCGTCCACTGAAGGACGCGGCGACCCAGCCTACCTGGAAAGATTCCTGCTCGAGGAATGGGTCGCCCGGCGCGTGAACAGCGCGCACGTGCTGAAGGCCAGCGCCCAGACCCGCAAACGCAACTATTTTTACGTGGTCACCGAGTTCATCGAGGGGCAGACGCTGGCGCAGTGGATGGTCGACCACCCCAAGCCCGACCTCCGGGCGGTGCGCGGCATCATCGACCAGGTTGCCAAGGGATTGCAGGCCCTTCATCGGCTGGAAATGGTGCACCAGGACATCCGCCCGGCCAACATCATGATCGACGCCGCAGGCACGGCGAAAATCATCGACTTCGGTTCCACGCGCGTGGCTGGCATCGTGGAAACCGCTCTCTCCGGCGCCCACGACGGCATCCTGGGCACCGAGCAATATTCGGCGCCGGAGTATTTCCTCGGCGAAGCCGGCACCGCCAGCTCGGACCTCTTTTCCCTGGGCGTGATCGCCTACCAGATGCTCACCGGCCGGCTGCCTTACGGCACGCAGGTGTCGAAATCGAGGACGCGGGCGGCGCAGCGCAGGCTCAAATACCGCTCCACCTGCGACGACGACCGCGACATCCCGGCCTGGGTCGACGAGGCCATTCGCAAGGCCGTTCAGCCCGACCCCTTCAAGCGCTACCGCGAACTGTCGGAATTCGTCTTCGACCTGCACCATCCCAACCGGGAATTCCTGAGCAGGAACCGCGCTCCGCTCATCGAGCGCAACCCCGTGGCCTTCTGGAAATCGGTGTCGCTGGTCCTGGCCATCACCGTTCTCGTCCTGGTCGGCAGCCACATCGCGGGCCGCCAGCCCGGCGCAGCCGCAGCCCACCTTCAAAGCCCGCGCTGAGAAAACGCGGCCACCCAAGCGTCATGGCGGCGTATTCGGTTACAAGCATATAGCCGAATGTTGGACGCCGGATGCGGCGATGCATCTTCATTGGCAATTGGTATTGGGCAATGCCCTCATCCCCATGCGGAACTTTCGCAACACCGCGCTCTCCAACCCGCGCCGCTGCACTGTCGCCGCTGCAATGCAACAGCAAGTTGCGCTTGCAGAACGCGAATTTTTTTGTAACGCTGTGTGAATGGGCCGGGCCAGTCATGGATTTGTCACCTGGAATGATTATCTTGGGCCTATCGAACAACGCGGCGAACAACGTTGCGAGACATAAACAAAACCGCGACAAGCAGCGCGAGGACAGGGAGCAGTTTTTGTTTGGAGATGCAATGACCAGCGCCAAAGCCACTTCCGGATCGGCATTCGACATCGACGTGCAGTCGGGCATGGTGCTGAGCCGCTTCTTCGGCAACATCTCGCCCTCGGCCGTCATGTCGCATATGCTGGCGGTGGGCAACGATCCGCGCTTTGTGAAGGGCATGGACACGCTGGCCGACCTGCGCGAGGCCAGGGTGGCCTGGAACATGCAGGACATCGTCGAGTTCCGCACCCTGCTGTTCGACAGTTTTCAGAATCGGCTGAGCGGTCGCTGGGCGCTGGTGACGGTGCCCGCCTTGGTGGCCGGTGTCACGCGTCTGATGGAGAACCTGTTCCTGCGCGTGGATACCCGGCTGTTCGACAATGCCGAGCTGGCGCGGCGCTGGCTGGCCAACCCGCGCCGGCGGCTGGCCGCCTTCGCGCAGGACCGGACTGTCGGCGAGACCAACGTCGGCGAGACCATCGCCGGCGAGCCGGCCGGCGTAGGCTCGCCGTAGACTACTGCGGCTTGATGTTGGCGATGCGCGCGGTTTCGCGCATGCGCGCCGCTTCCCGGGCGATCAACCGGGTGAATTCGTCGGAATTCAGCGAAGTGGGCTCGTAACCCTGCTTGCGCACCTGTTCCTGCACGTCGGGGCGTCTCACCACTTCCACGATGTCGGCCGAAATCTTCTGCACCAGCTCGCGCGGCGTGGCGGCGGTGATGCCGAAGCCGTAGTTCACGCCGGTGTCGAAGTCCAGGCCGATGGATTCCTTGACGGTGGGAATGTCCGGCAGCAAAGAAAAGCGCTTGGCGCTGGTCACGGCCAAGGCCTTGATGCGGCCGCCGGCGATCTGCGCCTGCATGCCGAACACTGCGCCGAAATAGCCTTGCACCTCGTTGGCGACCACGGCGCGCAGCGCCGGCGCGCCGCCATTGTAGGGCACCACGGTCATCTGCACCTTGGCCGATTGAAACAGGGCATAGGTATCGAGCATCTGGCCGGTGTTGGTGACCGCCGCGAAGTTGATCTTGCCGGGGTTGGCCTTGGCATAGGCCAGGTACTCGGCCAGGGTCTTGCCCGGCGCGTCGACCGGGGCGATGATGACGTAGGGAGCGAACAGCATGCTGGCGAGGCCCGTCATGGCCTTTTCCATGTCCAGGGCGTCCTTGTCGAATACCGTGCGGGCGCCGATGATAGACGTGGCGTTGAGCAGGGTGTAGCCGTCGGGCGCGGCGTGCATGGCGTATTCATCGGCGATCTTGCCGCCCGCGCCCACCTTGTTCTCCACGATCACCGACTGCTTCCACTTGTCGGTGAGCTGCTGCGCCAGCACGCGCGACATCCAGTCGGTGATGCCACCCGGAGGCAGGCCCACGATGATGGTGACCGGGCGGGCCGGATAGTTCTGGGCCAGGGCTGGACCGGCAAACACCATGGAAACCAGCATCAGCGCAGTCCAGGCCAGCCATTTATCCAGCCCTTGTCCTTGTCTTTGTGGCCGCATGTCGTCCTCCTTTATGAACGGCGAGGCGGACGCAGCAAGCCCCGCCTCGACGACCGGAAGTGTAAAGCATGCGATAGGGGGCGGTCCGCAAGGAGCCCGCGCCGATGACACTGGCGATGACGTCCGCGGGTGTGAGATTCGTCCATTTGGCCCGTCAAAAGTGCGGTATCGTGCGCAACTCTCAATCAAATCATGCATGTAGCCATTCGTCTACAAGCAGCGAATTCCAAAAAGCCGCCTCAGCCCATGCCATGATTCCCGAAGCGCAGCAGGCGCTGGTGCTCAACGTCGACGCACGCGACGAGGGCCGCCAGGCCAGGTCGCGCATCCTGCGCGAGGCCGGCTTCGAGGTGGTCGAGGCCGCCACCGGCGCGGATGCGCTGCGCCTCGCCATCGAGCGCAAGCCCGACCTGCTGCTGCTGGACGTGCAACTGCCCGACATCGACGGCCTGGAGGTGTGCCGCCGTCTGCGCCTGGACGACGCCGGGCTGGCCATCGCCATCATTCACATATGCTCCACCTTCATCGCGCCGGACGTGGGGGCGGAAAGCAGCGCCAGCGGCGCCGACATCTTCCTGGCCGAGCCGGTGGAGGCGCCGGAACTGGTGACGGTGGTGCGCACTGTGGCGCGCCTCGTATACGCGCGCAGCCACTCCGACCGGCACGGCCGCATGAACCGCCTGCTCGACGGCGCGCCCGACATCGCCGAGGACAAACGGTTGGAGCTCTCCCTGCTGCATTACGAGACGGCGGCGCGCGAAAAGGCCGAAAAGGCCGCCAAGCTGCAGAACGAGTTCCTCGCCATGCTGAGCCACGAGCTGCGCACGCCCATGAGCGCGGCGCTGGGCTGGCTGCAGCTCCTGCGCCGCGGGACGCTGGGGCCGGACAAGCAGGCCGAGGCGCTGGACATCATCGAGCGCAACATCAAGCTGCAGGCCGAGCTCATCACCGACCTGCTGGACGTGTCGGGCATCCTGGCCGGCAAGCTGAAAATCAACCCGGCGCAAGTGGACTTGGTCGAGGTGGTGAGCAACAGCGTGGGGTCAGCCGGCGCGGCCGCGCACAAAAAGGGCCTGGCGTTGAAGTTCCACCCCGCGCCGCTGCCGCCCATCCACGCCGACGCCGCGCGCCTGCAGCGGGTGTTCGGCAACCTGCTCTCGAATTCCATCAAGTTCACGCCTGCGGGCGGCGGCGTCGAAGTGCGCATCGAGCGCCGCGGCGGCTTCGTCAGCGTCAGCGTCAGCGACAACGGCGAGGGCATCGACCCGGCACTGCTGCCGCACCTGTTCGAGCGCTTCCCGCAGGGCGACCGCTCGCGCACCCGCGTGCACAGCGGGCTGGGCCTGGGCCTGGCCATCGTCAAACATCTGGTGGAAGCGCACGCCGGCAAGGTGTTCGCCGACAGCAAGGGGCCCGGCCAGGGATCGACGTTCACGGTCATGCTGCCGTTGCGCCTGGCCCTGGAGGACGAGCCGGGCAATCCGGCGGTCAACCGGCAGGGCTGATTCCGGCGGCCGGCGCCCGTGCGCGGCCCCAAACACGCGATAATGGGGGAATGGACGACATTCCCGTGGAAAATAATGGCGTGGACGACATCAATTTCCGCGATGTTTACCAGCATTCCCCCGTGTCGCTGTGGATCGAGGACTACAGCCTGATCCGCCGCCAGCTCGACGAAATCCGCGCCCAGGGCGTGAGCGACTTCCCGGCCTACCTGGACCGCCACCCGCACGTGGTGGAGTCGTGCATGGCCGCCATCGAGGTGCTGGACGTCAACGACTACACCCTGCGCCTGTTCCGGGCGCCCTCGCGCGAGGCGCTGCTCGCCAACCTGCACCGGGTGTTCCGCGACGACATGCGCAGCCACTTCCGCGAGGAGCTGGAGGACATGTGGCACGGGCGCCTGGACATGAGCATCGAGGGCGTCAACTTCGCCCTGGACGGCACGCCGGTGTACATCCACCTCACGCGCCGTGCCCTGCCGGGCCACGAGGCCGATTGGACGCGCATCCTGCTCTCGCTCACCGACATCACGGCCCGCAAGTTCGCGCTCGACCGCCTGGCCGAGAACCAGCGCTACAGCGAGGGCTTGTTCGAGCATTCGCCGGTGTCGCTGTGGGTGGAGGACTACAGCGGCATCAAGGCCTGGCTGGACGACCTGCGCCGCCAGGGCATCAGCAATTTCGCCCGCCACCTTGCCGACCATCCCGAGGTGGTCACCGACAGCCTCAAGCTCATCCGGGTGCACGACGTCAATCAGAACACCCTGTCGCTGTACAGGGCGCAAAGCAAGGAGGAGCTGCTTGCCAGTCTGGACCGGGTGTTCCGCGACGGCATGCGCGTGCACTGGGAGCGCGAGCTGGTGGACATGTGGAACGGCAAGCTGGAATCGGAATATGAGGGCGTCAATTACACCCTCGACGGCGAGGCCATCGACATCGTCATGCGCACCCGTCCGCTGCCCGGCCACGAAGAGACCTGGGAGCGTGTGCTGATCGCCATCAGCGACATCACCGCGCGCAAAAAGGCCGAAGCCTACCTTGGCTACCTGGGCACCCATGACGTGCTCACCGGCCTGCGCAACCGCACTTATTTCGACGACGCGCGCAACAACGTGCAGAAGGAAGGCCGCCTGCCGGCAAGCATCATCATCGTCGACCTGAACGGCCTCAAGGCGGCCAACGACAGCGGCGGCCACGAGGCCGGCGATATGCTGCTGCGCCGCGCCGCCGAGGTGCTCACCAAGACCGCCGGCCCCAACGACGTGGCGGCGCGGCTGGGCGGCGACGAGTTCGCCATCCTCATGCCCTACCAGGACGAGCGCGCGGCGCGCAACGCCGTGGCGCTCATGCACTCGCTGGCCGAAATGAACAACCAGTTCTACGGCGGGACAAAATTATCGTTCTCACTGGGCTGCGCCACGGCCTATAGCGGCATGACCATAAGTGACGCGATGCGGTTAGCGGATCAGCGCATGTACGTGGCCAAACGGGAGCATTACCAAGGTACAGGAGCGACGCAGGATCGGCGCAAGCCGGGTTGATTGAGGCGGTTTTTCAGCCTAGAAGGGAATCTTTCCGCGCCAGATCTGGCCGTACATCGCGAAGCGCTGATATTTCGGGGCAACGGCGCTGTCCATGACCGCCTCCTCTCCACCTCTCCCAAGACAACTCCATTCTAGCCCCAACACCGGCGAACAGGCTTGCGACGGTCCGAGGCGATTTTCGCTATAGTCGGGCGAGAGAATATTTCCGGAGGTGGCCATGGCGGGGCAAAAGGAAGGCGTCATCATCAAACAGGAGGGTGCCGTGGCGCTGGTAACGCTGTATCGCCCGTCGCGGGGCAACCTGGTGGACCACGATGCCGCCGAGGCCCTGAGCAATTTCTTCACCGCGGCACAGACCGACAACAGCATACGCGCCGTCGTCATCACCGGCACGGGCAAGCAGTACTGCACCGGCGGCGATGTGTCGGCCAAGCCGGAAGTGGTGGGCGGGGCGCAGCCCACCAGCCCCATGGACTATCGCTGGCTGACCCTGCCCTTCAACCGCATCTTCACCAGCCTGTGGGAACTGGACAAGCCCGTGGTCAGCGCCGTGAACGGATCGGTGGCCGGCATCGGCTGGATGATGGCGCTGCTGGCCGACATGGTGGTGGCCGCCGAAGGCACGCGCTGGACCCACGTGTTCACCAAGCGCGGCATGATTCCGCACGCCGGCGACACGTATTTCATGCCGCGGCTCATTCCCTTCCATCGCCTCACCGAACTGGCGCTGCTGTGCGACCCGGTGACCACCGAGACCTTGCATGGCTGGGGCCTGATCAACCGGCTGGTGCCGCGCGAACAGGTGCTGCCCACGGCCATGGAACTGGCCACGCGGCTGGCCGCAGGGCCGACGCGCACATTGGGCCTGACCAAGCGGTTGTATCACCGTTCATTGGATGGCACGAATTTGGCCTCCATGTTCAACGAGGAAACAGCCAGCCAATCGCTCAACGCGACGACTCAGGACAGGATTGAAGGGGTCAAGGCATTTGTAGAAAACCGGCCGCCGAATTTCTCAGGCAACTGATCGAGCGTAGCGAGAGCCTCAGGGAATTTGTTTATCGTTGATCCGAAATTCCCCATCCCCGGCCCTTCCCCAGGGGAAGGGAGCCAAACCTCGCAGGGTTTTAAGTCCCTCTCCCCAGGGGAGAGGGGTTGGGGAGAGGGGAAACCAGAAAGACTTAAACCTAAGACATACTTCGCATATATCGAGCAGCTCCAATTTCCCGTGGGAGGAGAGCATGAAAGTAGGCGCGCGCAACAAGATCGTCGGCAAGGTCTCGGAAGTCAAAAAGGGCTCGCTCATGAGCCAGGTGTCGGTCAAGGTGAGCGGCCCCATCGAGCTGAGTTCCGTCATGACCCTGGATTCGCTCAAGGACCTGGGCATCAAGAAGGGCGACAAGGTCCGCGTCGTGGTCAAAGCCGTCAACGTGCTTTTGATCCGCGAATAGAACTATATCTTCCTTACACTTTGTAGCTTGCGCGCACGGGCCACTCTGCTAGACTGACGGCTCCTCAACTTTGAAAGGAGGTGATCCGTGAGCAACCAAGCAGGCAAAGAAGGCCTTTCCAAGGTCTGGGGCGGATCCATCCGCGCCCGCAATGCTTTGGCGAGGATCGCCTAAGGCCCTACAGGCCTTCGTGCCTCGGCAGTACAGCGCCCCGGAAGCTCCAAGGCTTCCGGGGCGTTTCATTTCAACCCTCGCTTTTTCCGACTTGAAAACCGCACTCGCATCGCTGGCTCTGCTTGTGTTGTGCAGCCCGGCGCTGGCACAGCGTTCGCCGGATGCGCCCGAAGCGGCGAGCACCGTGCGCGCCCGCGCGCTGGTCACGGCGTCGCGACACATGATCGTGGCCGCGCATCCCATCGCCGCGCAAGCCGGCCTGGCCGTGCTGCGGGAGGGCGGCAACGCCGTGGACGCGGCCGTGGCCACCGCGCTGGTACTGAACGTGGTGGAGCCGCAATCCTCGGGCATCGGCGGGGGCGGGTTCCTGTTGCACTATCGCCGCGCGGCCCATCGCATGACCGTATGGGACGGGCGCGAGACCGCGCCGGACGCGGCCGACAGCCGGCGCTTCACCACCGCGGATGGCCGGCCCTTGCGTTTCATGGACGCGGTGGGCTCGGGCCTGTCCGTGGGCGTACCCGGACTGCTGGCCATGCTGGAAGCGGCGCACAGCGGCGCCGGCCACCTGCCCTGGTCGCGGCTGGTGCAGCCGGCCATCGACGTGGCCGAGCGCGGCTTTGCCATTTCGCCGCGCCTGGCCGAACTGATCGCCGTGGACCCGCTGCTGGGGCGCAGCCCCTCGGCACGCCGGTTTTTCTATCGTCCCGACGGCACGCCGCGGCGCGCCGGCGAACGCATGACCAATCCCGAGTTGGCCGCGGTGCTGCGGCTGGTGGCGCGCCAAGGAGCGTCCGCCTTCTATCGGGGCGCGCTGGCGCGCGACATTGCCGCGGCGGTGCGCGCCGCGCCCATGCCCGGCGACCTGGACGAGGCCGACCTCAACCGCTACCAGGCGCTGAGACGCGACGCGCTGTGCGGCCCCTACCGCGCCTATCGCATTTGCGGCGTGCCGCCGCCCTCGTCGGGCGCGGTGTCGGTGCTGGAATTGCTGGCGCTGCTGGAGCCCTTTCCCATGGCGGCGCTCAAGAACCAGCCGGTGGATGCCGTGCATGTTTTCGCCGAGGCGGGGCGGCTGGCCTATGCCGACCGCGACCGCTATCTCGCCGATCCGGCCTTCGTTCCACAACCGGTGGCGCAACTGCTCGACCCTGCCTACCTGAGAGAGCGCAGCGGACTCATCGACCCGGCGCGCGCCATGGGCCGCGCTTTGCCGGGACGGCTGGCCGGCGCGCCCGCCGTGGGCGCGGACCGAACCCTGGCCTTGCCCGCCACTTCACATGTCTCGGTGGTGGACGACGCCGGCGATGCGGTATCGCTCACCGCCTCGGTGGAATCGGCCTTCGGCAGCCGCATCCTGGTGCACGGTTTTCTGCTCAACAACCAGCTCACCGATTTTTCATTTCTTCCCAACAATGACACCCTGCCCGCGGCCAACCGCGTGGAGCCGGACAAGCGGCCGCGCAGTTCCATGGCGCCCACGCTGGTATTCGATAGCAGCGATCACCTGCGGTGGGTACTGGGCTCGCCCGGCGGGCCCATGATCATCAACTATGTGGCCAAGGCGCTGGTGGGGCTGATCGACTGGAACCTGGACGCGCAGGCCGCCTCGGCCCTGCCCAACATGGGCAATCGCAACGGCGTTACCGAACTGGAAGCGGGAACGCCGCTGGAAAAACTGGCCCCGGCGCTGCGCGCGCGCGGCCACGACGTGCGCCTCAACGACCAGACCAGCGGGTTGAATATCATTGAACTGCGCCGGGCGCCGGGCAACGCGCCTGATGTGCCGGCCCTGGAGGGCGGCACCGATCCCCGCCGCGAAGGGGTGGCGCTGGGCGATTGATCCTGGGCGATTGATCCCGTCGCCCCTGCCCTGCCTGGGACTGCGCCCAGGGTTTATCATGCTGGGCATCGGCATGGTGGCCTGTCCCTCGCCCTGCCCCGCCCGCAGCGCTGGGCGGATGTCAAAACGGGACGCCTGGCCGCGGGCGCAGCGGCGTGAACCCTTAACCGTCCCAGCCGCGGTGAAGCGCCGCTCAATGCTCAAACAAGGAAAACAAATGCGCATCCCTTCCTCATCCCGCCTTGTCTCCTTCTCCTTTGTGGCGCTGTGCGCGCTCACCGCTGCGCAGGCCCAGACGCCGCAGACCACGCGCCTCAACGGCGTGGTCGAGCGCGTCAACGGCTCCAACCTCGAGGTCAAGACCGCCGCCGGCGAGCGCCAGGTCGTGCTCGCTCCCGATGCCACGGTGCTCGCCCTGACCAAGGCCGGTATGGCCGATATCAAGCCCGGCGTGTTCGTGGGCGTGGGCGCCACGCCGCAGGCTGACGGCAGCCAGCAGGCCATCCGCGTGGTCATCTTCCCCGAGTCCATGCGCGGCGTGGGCGAGGGGCACTACCCGTGGAATCGCCCCAACACCACCATGACCAACGCCACCGTCGACACGGCCGTCACCAGCGTGGACGGCCAGACCCTGAACGTCAAGTACAAGGGCGGCGAAAAGAAAATCATCGTGCGCCCGGACGCCGCCGTCCTGACCTTCGTCAACAGCGACAAGAGCGAAATCAAGCCCGGCGCCAGCGTGTCGCTGGGCGGCACGGTGAACGCCAAGGGCGCCATCGAGACCAACCGCGTGACCGTAGCGCGCGACGGCGTGAGTTTGAACTGACGCGGTAGAATCCGGGGCATGACCGACGACATCCCGGGGCTGCGGCGCATTCTTTCCAACTGCCGGGTGATCGCAGTCGTTGGGTTGTCGGCAGACTGGTTTCGACCCAGCTACTTTGCAGCCAAATACATGCAGCAGCATGGATACGCTGTCATACCGGTAAACCCGCGCTACCCCGAAATATTGGGTGAGCGCTGCTACAAATCATTGCGCGACATTCCGGGAAAAGTCGATTTAGTGGATGTGTTCCGCAAGACCGAGGACGTATTGCCCATCGCCGAGGATGCGATTGCCATTGGAGCCAAGGTGCTGTGGCAGCAGATCGGCGTGAAAAACATGGAAGCCGTGGCGAAAGCCGAGGCGGCCGGGTTGGAATGCGTAATAGACCGCTGCGTGAAAATTGAGCATGCGCGGTTGTTCGGCGGATTGAACTGGGCTGGCGTGAATACAAAGGTCATTTCAGCGCAGCGCCCCATTTATTAATTTCTCAGCGGCCCTCTCCCCAACCCCTCTCCCTGGGGAGAGGGGCTAAACCGAGCGAGATTTTCTTCCCTCTCCCCCAGGGAGAGGGACCGAGGGAGTGGGCAACGAGAAATTTCCTATAAAGAGTGCGTCGTGGCCGATCGCAAATTTGGGATTGAGACCCTTGCCCTGCATGCCGGCCAGATTCCGGATTCGGCCACAGGCTCGCGCGCCGTCCCTCTTTATCAAACCACCTCGTTTGTCTTCGATTCGGCCGATCACGCCGCGAGTCTTTTCAATCTCCAAACGTTCGGCAACGTCTACTCGCGGCTATCGAACCCGACCACCGCGGTGTTCGAGGAGCGCATTGCCGCGTTGGAGAACGGCCGCGCAGCCCTGGCTACTGCCTCCGGCCAGGCTGCGGAGGCCACTGCGGTCCTTACCCTCTGCGAAGCAGGCGACCACATCGTGTCTGCCTCCACGCTCTATGGCGGCACGTACTCGCTATTCGAGGTCAACTTGCGCAAGCTGGGCATCAGCACCACTTTCGTGCAGCCCGACGACCCGGAAAACTTCCGCCGCGCCATTACCGACAAGACCAAGCTGCTCTACGCCGAGACCCTGGGCAACCCCCTGCTCAACATTATCGACATCGAGGCCGTGGCGGCCATCGCCCACGAGGCCGGCATTCCGCTCATGATCGACAACACCGTGGCCTCGCCGCACCTGTGCCGGCCATTCGAGTGGGGCGCCGACATCGTGGTGCATTCGGCCACCAAGTACCTGGGCGGGCACGGCACCAGCATGGGCGGGGCCATTGTGGAATCGGGCAAGTTCCGCTGGGACAGCGAGTTGTCGCGCGCCAAGTTTCCCGGCATGCACGAGCCGTCGCGCGGCTACCATGGCGTGCGCTTTTTCGAGACCTTCGGGGATTTCGGCTACACCATGCGCGCTCGCATGGAGGTGCTGCGCACTTTCGGCCCGTCGCTGTCGCCCTTCAACGCCTGGCTGCTGCTGCAGGGCATGGAGACGCTGCCCCTGCGCATGGAGCGCCATTGCGACAACGCGCTCAAGGTGGCGCAGTTCCTGCGCGACCATCCGCGCGTGGCCTGGGTGAATTATCCCGGCCTGCCCGGCGACCGCTACCACGCGCTGGCGGAGAAATACCTGCCGCGCGGCGCCTCGGGACTGCTCAACTTCGGAGTCAAGGGAAACGACCCAGCCGCGGCGGGCGTGAAGTTCATCGAGTCGGCCACGTTCATGAGCCACCTCGCCAACATCGGCGATGCCAAGACGCTCATCATCCATCCGGCTTCGACCACGCACCGCCAGCTCTCGGAAGAAGAGCAGATCAAGGCCGGGGTGCGGCCGGACATGGTCCGCATGTCCGTGGGACTGGAGTCCATCGACGACATCCTGTGGGACATCGACCAGGCGCTGAAGCGCGCCGCTCATTGACGTACATGACATGACGCACGCCGCGCACACCCCCTGGCAGGCCTGGACCTCCACCTATCCCAGCCTGCGGCGCCCCACCCTGGCGCGCAACGTCGTCGCCACGTCGCAGCCGCTGGCGGCGCAGGCCGGGCTGCGGGCCCTGGCCGAGGGCGGCAATGCCGTGGACGCGGCGCTCACCGCGGCCATCACGCTCACCATGGTGGAGCCCATTTCCAACGGCCTGGGCAGCGATGCTTTCGCGCTGGTCTGGGATGGACGAGAGTTGCACGGCCTCAATGCCTCGGGACGCTCGCCCGCCGCCTGGACGCCCGACTACTTTGCTGGACAGCAATCCATTCCCCTGCGCGGCTGGAACAGCGTGTCGGTGCCGGGCGCGGTGTCGGCCTGGGTGGACTTGTCGAAACGCTTCGGCCGGCTGCCGTTCGCGCGCCTGTTCGAGCCCGCCATCCGCTACGCCCGCGAGGGATACATGGTGTCGCCCTTCCTGGCCTGGCGCTGGGACGTGCAGGTGCCGGAACTGCGCGACCAGCCTGGATTCGCCAAGGCCTTCCTGCCCCATGGCCGCGCGCCGCGCGAGGGCGAATTGTTCCGCTTTCCCGAAGCGGCGCGCAGCCTGGAACTCATCGCGCAGAGCGGCGGCGAGGCGTTCTATCGCGGCGAGCTGGCCGA
>DATNCF010000142.1:0-3670 GCA_035571675.1 Burkholderiales bacterium
GGCGACAATGTCCTCGTAGCACAGCAGCTTGTCCACCTTGAGCGACGGCATGTGGGCGCGGTCGGTCATCGCCACCCAGCCCTTGACGCCCTTGCAATGCGGCGCCAGACCCTCGATCAGCGGCGCGAAGGTGAGGTCGAAGAACACGTACTGGTCTTCGGCGTGGTTGACGATGTAGGTGATCTGCTCGGGGAACAGGCGTGGATTGACCGTGTGGATCACCGCGCCCATGCCGGAGACGGCGTAGTAAATCTCCATGTGGCGGTAGCCGTTCCAGGCCAGGGTGCCGATGCGGTCGCCCTGCCTGACGCCCAGCTTTCCCAGCGCCTGGGCGAGCTTCCTTGCGCGCAGCTCGCAATCCGCGTAGGTGTAGCGATGAATGCCGCCCTCCACGGTGCGCGACACGATTTCGGTGTCGCCATGGGCGTTCGCCGCGTGGCGAATGAGCGTCGAGATCAGCAGCGGCTGGTCCATCATGCTTCCACGCAACATAAGCCTCCTCCATGCTGTTTTCCGTATACGGGCATTATGGCTCTTTCCCGCGGGAACGTGTCACCCTGTGCAACCGCAAGGACGGGAAAACGCCCCCATCGGAGCACGCGCTCCGGCATGGGGGCGACTACTTTAAACTGCGGCGGTCCGGCGCGTGGCCCGGACTCGCGGAGCCTGCCCTGGAACTGTTTCTGACCTCGCTTCTGAACGGCCTGTCCTACGGCCTGCTGCTGTTCATGCTCACGGCGGGCCTGACGCTGGTGTTCTCGCTCATGGGCGTGCTCAATTTCGCCCACGCCAGCCTGTACATGCTGGGCGCCTACTACGCCTGGCAGCTCTCGGCCTGGCTGGGCTTCTGGCCGGCGCTGCTGTTGGCCCCCTTGGCCGTGGGCCTCACCGGCGCCCTGGTCGAGCGCTGGGTGTTGCGGCGGGTGCACGCCCGCGGGCAGGTGGCCGAGCTCATTGCCACCTTCGGCGTGGCGTGGCTGATCGGCGAGCTGGTGCACCTGGTGTGGGGCCGCTCGGCGCTGGACTTCCGCCTGCCGCCCGCGCTGGACGGCACCGCCTTCACCCTGGCCGGCGTCCCGCTGCCGGCCGCGCGCTGCTTCATCATGGGGGTGGCGCTGGCCATGCTGGGCGCGCTGTGGCTGGTCATGGCGCGCACCCGCCTGGGCCTGCTGGTGCGCGCCGCGCTCGACTCGCCGCGGGTCCTGGCGGGACTGGGCCACGACGTGCAGAAGCTGCATGCGGGCGTGTTCGCCGCGGGCGCGGCGCTGGCCGGCCTGGCGGGCGCCATCGGCGGGGCAGCCCTGGTCACCGAGCCCGGCATGGCCGAGACCGTGGGCTCCATTATTTTCGTCATCGTGGTGGTGGGTGGACTGGGCTCCCTGCTCGGCGCCTTCGTTGCCTCGCTGTTCATCGGCCTGGTGCAGACTTTCGCCGTGGCGGTGGACGTGCCGCTCGGCCGCCTGCTGGCAGCCGCCGGCATGGCGCTTCCCTCCGGTGCGCTCGCCGAGCAGTTCGGCCGCATCACCCTGGCCCAGGCCGCTCCCGCCCTGCCCTACCTGCTCATGCTGCTGGTGCTGCTGGCGCGGCCGCGCGGACTCATGGGCAGCCGCGCGGATTGAACTTGAATAAACGAACTGTTCTCGTGCTCGTGGTTGCCCTGGCGCTGGCGGCGTGGCCGCTGGTGTTCCGGCAGGGCTATGCCCTCACCCTGGCCACGCGCACCCTGGCGCTGATCGTGTTCGTGCTGTCCTATCACCTGCTCTACGGCCGCACCGGGCTGCTGTCCTTCGGTCACGCCCTCTATTTCGGCGCCGGCGCTTTCTGCGCCGCGCATGCGCTGAACGCCTGGGGCGCCCGCGGCCTGCCGGTGACGCTGCTCCCGATGCTGGGCGGCGCGGGCGGCGCCCTGGTGGCGGCCCTGCCCGGCTGGATCAATGCGCGGCGCGGGGGCCTGGCCTTCGCCATGATTTCGCTCGGGCTGGCCGAACTGGCGCTGGCCGCGGCGCCCATGCTGCCGGCGCTGTTCGGCGGCGAAGCCGGCATCGCCACCAACCGCGTCACCGGGCCGCGCTGGTTCGACAACTGGCTCGGCATCGACTATGCGTCGGGCACGCAGGTATACGAACTGGTGCTGGCCTGGACGCTGGCGAGCGCCGGCGCCATGGCCATGCTTTCGCGCACGCCGCTGGGTTGCATGGCGCTGGCGGTGCGCGACAACGCCGAACGCGCGTCCTTCCTCGGCGCCGATCCGCGCACGGTGCGCTGGCGCATGCTCATCCTGGCCGGTTTCTTCGCCGGCGTGGCCGGCGCGTTGAGCACCATCCAATACGAAGTGGCCACCGTGGAGGCACTTGGGCGCGTGCAGTCGGCTGCTCCGCTGGTCGCGGCCGTCATCGGTGGACCGCAGTCCTTCGGCGGGGCCATCGGTGGAGCGGTGGTCTACGAACTGGCAGCGGGCGGGTTGTCCAGCCTGACGCCGGCGTGGCCCTTCTACCTGGGCTGCCTGTTCGTGCTGGTGATGCTGGTCGCGCCAAGAGGCTTGGCCGGACTGTGGAAAACGCGGTTGCCGAAACAGGGCGTCACGACGTGGATCGCAAGCCTCATTGCCGCGGGCGGCTTGGTGACGGTGGTGGAACTGGCGTATTTGTATTCGGGCAGCGGCCAGGCCAGCGTGCTGGCCCAATGGCTTGGGCTGCCGGGACGCGAGCACTCGGCCGGAGCATGGGGTTTAGGACTGTTGACGCTGGTCGGCGGAGCGGCGCTATGTCGACTGGCCGTCAGACCCAACAGAACCGTTGCGGAGTTGCCGGCGTGAGTGCGCTGATGTTTCGCGGCGTGCACAAGCGCTTCGGGGCGCTGGAGGTGCTGCGCGGGCTCGATCTCGATATCGCCCCGCGTGAGCGCCACGCGCTGATCGGCCCCAACGGGGCGGGTAAATCGACTTTGTTCGACATTGCCACCGGGCGTATACCCCCCACTTCGGGCGAGGTCGTCTTGAACGGTCGCAAACTTCACGGGCTTGCGCCGCACGAGCGGGCGCGGCTCGGCCTGGCGCGCAGCTTCCAGATCACCAGCCTGTTTCGCGATCTTTGTGTGTTCGAGAACCTGCGTTGCGCGGTGATGGCCGGCCGCGATGAACGCTATCGCCTTTGGATGGGCGCGGATGTCTCGCGTGCAGTGCAAGAGCGGGCCGACGAGGTGCTGTCGCTGGTGGGTCTCGAGGCCCGGCGCTCCGCGCCGGTAAGCATGCTCTCCTACGCTGAGCAACGCGCTTTGGAATTGGGTGTCACCATCGCCGGCGGGGCCGGTGTATTGTTGCTGGACGAGCCCACGGCGGGCATGAGCCGGCCCGAGGCGCGCGCGGCGGTGGAACTGATCCGGCGCGTGTCGGAAGGGCGCAGCCTGTTCATCATCGAGCACGACATGGACGTGGTGTTCGGCCTGGCCGACCGCGTCAGCGTGCTGGCGGGCGGCGAACTGATCGCCAGCGGGACGCCGGAGGCCATCCGTGCGGATGCGGCGGTGCGCGCCGCGTACCTGGGCACGGCGGTGGGACAATAACCTAGGGAAGGTCTGATCAAGTGCCAAAATTCCTTTGATGGGTCTGGCCTTCCTCTGAAGTAGGGGATATACAAGGGGGCCGTGCCCCCTTGTTCAGACCATCCCTAGC